>VSOO01000040.1 GCA_009774895.1 Alistipes sp.
GCCCGAAACAGCGGCCGCAGCCCCGCACGGCCGGGCGCACGCAACGCCTCCCCGCCTTACGGCCCGTTTCTTGTTCCCCCGGGGGCTAAAGTTCTCCGAGGAAAGAATTCCTGCGGAAGTTCCGCACGCGGCTCACGACCGCCGTGACCCGCGTCCATCCCTTCGTGCTGCTCATCATGTGCATCGGCGTACTGCTGGCCTACCTGCTGGGCATGCACGTCACCGGCAGGTTCCACTCCGCCTCGCGCTGGATGGGCGCCATGCTGGCCTGCACCTCGGTGGTCGTGGTGCTCCAGCACCCCGTCTACAAGGACTCGCTGCGCACAGGCGGCATGCGCGTGCTGGGCACCTTCCTCGGGGCGCTGGTCGCCTACCTCTACCTCTCGGTGCTTCCCTTCACGGTGGCGGGCATGCTCGCGGCGGTCTGCGTGCTCGAAACGCTCTTCATGCTCCTCAACATCTACAACAACGGCCACATCGCCACCATGACCATGCTGATCATCCTGCTCGTGTCGCAGATCACGCCCCACGTCTCGCCGCTTATGAACTGCACGCTGCGCTTCTTCGAGTCGGCCGTGGGCGTGGGCGTGGGCATCGGCCTGCTGTGGCTCATCGAGGTGTGGAACCGCTTCCGCAGCCGCCTGCTCCGCATGGGCGGCAATCCGGACGGCCATCCCGTGGACATGGACACCATGCCGCTGCGCTGGGGACACTTCCGCGTGCTCATCGTCGCGTCGCTCGGCCAGCTCACGGGCGCCGCGCTCTCCACGCTGGTCGGCATCATCCTGCCGATGATCCGCATCGTGCACGACCCCGCCCTCAGCTCGATGCAACAGGGCATCATCGCCTGCGCCGCCCTCGCGGGCATCACCGCAGGCTCGCTGCTCTTCGGCGCCTGGAGCGACCGCCGGGGCTACCTGTTCCTCTTCCGCTTCTGCCCGGCGCTCATCCTCTTCGCCTCGCTCGCCGTGACCCTCACGCACGACCTCCGCACCCTGATCGTCGGGCTCTTCCTCATGGGCGCCGGCATCGGCGGCGGCTATACCCTCGATTCGGACTACATCTCCGAGATCATGCCCCGGCGCTGGCGGCTGACGATGGTGGGCATCGCCAAATCCTTCTCGGCCCTGGGCAGCATCCTCGTGGCGGGCCTCTGCGTCTTCCTGCTCCGCGACTGGAGCCCCTCGATGTGGAACCGGCTGCCGATCCTCGTCTCGATCCTTGCCGTCGTCATGCTGCTGTGCCGCACGCGCTTCGCCCAGAGCCCCGGCTGGCTCGCGGCCCACGGACGCACGGCCGATGCGGAAAAGGCCGTGCGCTACTTCCTCGGCCCCGACGTGGTGCTGGGCGACCTCGCGACCCGCACATCCGGGCCCAAAACGCCCTCCGCCCGACTGTTCCGGCGCGGCAACTTCCGCAAAATCGTCCTCAGCGGCCTGCCCTGGGCCTGCGAAGGCGCCGGCGTCTACGGCATCGGCATCTTCCTCCCGGTGCTCATCCTCTCGCTCGGGCTGGGCGCGCACACCGGCGACGCCTACGCCCGCCTGATCCGTTCGGTCGAGCTTACGGCCGTCATCAACCTCTTCATCCTCCCGGGCTTCGTCCTGGGTCTGCTGCTGCTCGGACGCGTCTGCCACGTGCGGCTCCAGAGCTGGGGCTTCCTGCTCTGCGCCGCCGGACTCGGCGTGCTGCTGCTCGCCGACCGCTACCACCTGCCGCTGTGGAGCGCCGTCGCAGGCTTCACGATCTTCGAACTCTTCCTCAACGCCGGACCCCACCTGGTCACCTTCATCCTGCCGGCCCAGATCTACCCCGTCGCCGACCGCGGCACCGGTGCGGGCGTGGCCGCCGCCTGCGGCAAGCTGGGCGCCCTGGCCTCGGTGCTCTTCATCCCGCTGCTGCTCGAACACGGCGGCGCCACGGCCGTGCTGCTCGCGGTCCTCGGGCTCCAGCTCGTCGGCGGCGCAGTCACCGCACTGCTCGGACGCCGCATCCTCCCCTGCCGCACGACGGACGCCGACCCCTCCTGACCGGCGTGCGGCCGCACCCGAAAAAAGACCGGGGCGACACCCCAAGGTGCCGCCCCACGACTTTTCGCCCACGCGGGCCTCACTCACCGGCTCCGTGCCGCCGGGCCAGATGGCGCTTGTTCTCGGGATTCCAGTTCGTATGGTCGGTCTCCGCCGGATCGCCGAACACGAGGCGCGGCAGCAGAAAGAGCCACGTCACCACGCAGAACGGCGCCGTCAGCGTCGCCACGCCCAGCGGCTCCGCCGCCACGTTCATCGCCGCCTGCACGAACACCGTCACCACCGTGCCGACCAACGCCCAAACGGCCGACCGCACGCCCGGCTTGTAGAAGACCGTCGCCAGCGCGATGGCCGTCAGCACGGGGCTGTAACCGTAGAGCCCCTGTGCCAGCAGGTGGCCCGAGGCGCCGAACGCCGACCCCGTCACCAGGCCTATGGCCGACCCCGCAGCGGCCCACAGCGCCGCCCGGAAGTCCGCGACCGCCAACCCCGCGAGAAAGAGCGCGCCGGTCACCCACGAATCGAGCAGGAAGACCTGCGCCACGCCGCGGAGCCATGCGGCCGCCAGCGTCCCGAAATGCACCGGCAACGCCGCCGCTGCGGCAGCTCCGGGCAGCGCGGGCTCGCCCATGCCCGTGTCGGGCAACCCGATCATGGCACGCGCGGCCAACAGGAAGATCCAGGTACAAAGCACGAAGGGAAACGTGAGCGAATTGATGCCCCACCGTCCCATCACGTTATTGAACCCCGCGCGCACCCACACCGTGAGCGCGGCACAGAGCACCAGCGCCAGCCACATCCACACGCTGCCGCCCAGAAAGGTGGGGAAGGCGCACCCCACCAGAATGCCGTTGAAGCCCCAGAGTCCGTCGTCGCCGTCCCTTTGCGGCAGACGCAACACGCTGCCCGCAGCCGTCGCCGCGACCAGGCCGAGCAGTGCGCCCCACGCCACGGCCCCGTGCCCGCCGGCATAGGCGCCCCAGAAAATACCGCACAGGAACAGCAGTCCCGTCCACGCATTGCGCTGAAACATCACCTGCCCCGCACCGCGGAGCAGCATGCCGATCCGGTCGCGCAGCCCCGGGCCCGCGACCGCGTTCCCGGCTTCGGAAATCGTCGTCATAATGTTCGAATCGTTTTACAGAGTATTGCCCGTTCCGCCGGCCGGCCGGCAGCGCGGCGCGGCGCCTTGCCGCATCCGACCGCGGAACGGGTGCAAAATTAGACAATCAAATACATATCGCAACCGCACGGGCCCCCGAAGTGCCCCTACCTCCACGGAAACTCCTCGGGCAGGGGGCAGCCCTTCACCTCGCTGCGCACCTCGGAGCAGAAGGCTCTCACGAGAGCCTTTACCGGCCCCGTCTCGCGCCCCAGCACCTTGTATATCAGCCCGCAGTCGTTCGGCAGGCGCGTGATGCCCGCCGCCACGCCCCGCTGCGCGTCGCGGAAAGCCCGCGTCCGCGCATGGAGCGCCGCGGCCCGCTCGGGCGGCGTGAGCACCACGGCGTTGGCGAACACGTCGTAGCCGTCCATCGCCCCCAGCACGGAGGGCGCATGCTCCCCGGGCCGCACGATGAACTTCTCGCGGTAGAGCGGCGCTCCGTCGGGCCGCTCGGCACGCGTGCGCACCGACAGGATGTCGTAGCGGAAGCGCTCGCCCTCCCCGAAGTACTACCGGCGGCTCATGTAGATCTCGGCATAGAAAAGCGTCGCCGAAGGGGCGATGCGGATCGTCGTGTCGCACACGTAGCGTGCGTGACGGCACGGAATCGTGGGTTCGGGCAGGTACTCCATGTAGGCGTCCTCCTCCAGGTCGAACTGCTGCACGAGCGCCGAACAGTTGCGCCGCATCTCGGCGATCTTGGTCGCCGCACCGGTCGATACGTGGGCGCAGGCGCCCCGGCGCACGGTGAAACGCTGCTCGTAGCGGTCGCCATCGACATTGGGTCCGCCCGAGGAGAGGATGTAGACGCACGGCATGTCGGGCATGCGTTCGTCGAAGTAGAGCTCCTGCTGCACGATCAGGGGCGCCTGCCGCTCCCAGTCGCGCATGATCGAGCGTCCCGAGCCGTCGAGCTCGAAACCCAGCCGCACGCGCCCCGTCTTGCCGGGCGTGCCCACCGGAAGCACCCGGGGCGGCTCCAGGTAGGGAGCCATCTCCCCGCCGAACGCGATGTTCATCGTCCGGCCGCGGCTTTTTCGGCCTCCACGCGGGTGTCGCGGTCGAAGAGCGCCATGTCGCGCAGCAGCGTCACGAACTCCCCGATCCCCTCGCCCGTCATGCAGTTGGTGAAGATGAAGGGCTTGCCCGAACGCATGCGCTCCGAATCGCGGCGCATAACCTCCAGGTCGGCATGCACGTAGGGCGCCAGGTCGGTCTTGTTGATTACCAGAATGTCCGACTGCGAGATGCCGGGGCCGTCCTTTCGCGGGATCTTGTCCCCGGCCGCCACGTCGATCACGTAGACGAAGAAATCGACCAGCGCCGGACTGAACGTGAGCGTGAGGTTGTCGCCGCCCGATTCGATCAGCACCACGTCGCCGTCGGGAAAACGGGCCTCCATCTCCTCCACGGCCGCGATGTTCATCGAGGGATCCTCGCGCACGGCCGTGTGGGGGCACGCCCCCGTCTCCACGCCGATGATGCGCTCCTCGACCAGCACGCCGCGCAGCATGCGGCGCACGTGTTCGGCGTCTTCGGTCGTCACCACGTCGTTGGTGATGACCAGCACCTTGTATCCCATCTCCAGCAAACGCGGAGTGACGGCCTCGATGAGGGCCGTTTTGCCGGAACCGACCGGACCGCCGATCCCGATTCTGCATGTATTGTTCATGTAGGCTGTTTTTCGGCACGCTCCGCGACCTGCTTTCCGCCCGCGAATGTCCGCCGGCGCGGCGTCGAAAACGACGAACCGCCTCCGGCCGCAACGCCCCACGGCGTGCCGCCGCATCCCGTGCCCGTTCGTATCAATTCATGAACATCCGCTGCGTGCCCTTCTCGTGGAGCGCAGCCAGGATGTCGATCTGGGGCGTGAAGGCATGCATGTCGTCGAGCCCCAGCTCCGCCGCCTCGCGGTAGAGCGCCTCGGTGCGCCCGCCCAGACGGTAGAGTATGCGCTGCGTGTCGTAGTGGGTCACGCGCACGCAGCGCAGCGCGGCGCCCAGCACCGTGTTGGCGGCACCGTACTGTCCGGCACAGAAGAGCGTCCGCTCGTCGGCGCCGATCGCGGCGAACGCCACGCCCTGCGCCACGGGGAAGCTGCCGGGCGTCTCGCGGCGCACGGCGGCCTCCAGCCACCGCGCGAGCAGCGGATCACCGACGAGCGCCGCCGCCAGTTCGGCCAGCTTGCGGCCCATGCGGCAGGTCATCTGCCGCGCCTCGTCGTTGAGCTTGCAGAGCAGCAGCCGGCGGTCGGCCTCGAAGATCCCCGCCTCGTCCTCCGCACTGCGGCTGCGCAGCGCATGCAGCGCCGCCACGCCGTCGGTGAAGGCCGAGAGGCGCACCACCTCCCCCACGAATGCCTCCAGCGTCGCCGCATCGTATACCAGCCCCTCGGCCGCGGCACTCTCCAGTCCGTTCGAAAAGGAGAACGTCCCCACGGGACAGGCCGAGTCGGTGAGCTGGAACAGATGCATGAGCATCGCCGGATCAATGACCGACGGCACGCTCGCATTCATGTTCGTGCACGTGATGATGCGCATGGGCGCCCGCCTCGGCACCGCCGAAGAGGCGTCGCACCTCGTGGGGCGCCAGGTAGGGTATGACCTCCTCGCCCGGACGGAACGAGTAGGCGATGTGCTCCAGACGATGCGTGCGCATGACACTAAGCATCACCTTGCGGTCCACCGTGAGGGGCACGTAGACGCAATCTTCGCGCACCACGGCGGGCCAGTGCTGGTTGCCGAGCGCATGGCCCAGCTCCACGGCCGCACGGGCGATCCGGCGGGGTTCGAGCCGCTCCAGACCGCTGAGGTCGATGACCAGCACGTCGCTCAGCCGGATGCGCACGGCCACGATCCTGCGGGCCTCGGGGTCATACCCCACCACGTCGCCGTCGAGCAGCTGCGTGCGGCGCGCGAGCGCCACGGCATAGTCGCCGCCGCGGTCGCCGCGGGCCGTGAAGCGGCTCTTCTGCGCCGTCCACTGATCCAGGTCGATGTACTCCGTCTCGGCACCCTCGGCACGGCTTTTCCACGGCTCGCGGTGCAGATTTCCCAATATTGCGGTAAAAATTTCCATTCCGATGCGTTTTATTCGGTTTTCGCTTAACTGAACCAGTAGAGCTGCCCCAGCGGGAAGCGCTCCGCGGGTTTCACATAGGCCCTCACGCCATCGACCGTCACCTCGAACGTCTCGGGATCGACGTCGATGCGCGGCATGCCCGCGTTGCGCACCATGTCCGACTTGGTGAGCTGGCGCGTGCGCCGCACCGGCAGCACCGTGCGTTCGAGTCCGAGGCGCTCGCGGATGCCGCTCTCGAACGCCGCGGTCGATACGAACGATATGCCCGTCTGCTGCAACGTGCGTCCGAAAGCGCCGTACATCGGCCGGTAGTAGCACGGCTGCGGCGTGGGCAGCGAGGCGTTCGGATCGCCCATGTTCGACCAGTTGATCACACCGCCCTTGATGACCATCTTGGGCTTGGCGCCGAAGAACTGCGGCTCCCAAAGCACCAGGTCGGCGACCTTGCCCTTCTCCACCGAACCGAGGTAGTCCGACACGCCGAACGTCACCGCGGGATTGATCGTCACCTTGGCCAGGTAGCGCAGCACGCGGAAGTTGTCGTTTCCGGCGGCATCCTCCGCGAGGCGTCCCACGGCGTTTTTCATGTAGGAGGCCATCTGGAACGTACGCATGAACGACTCGCCGATGCGGCCCATGGCCTGCGAGTCGGACGAAACCATCGACAGCACGCCCAGGTCGTGCAGCACGTTCTCCGCGGCCTGCGTCTCGGGACGCACGCGGCTCTCGGCAAAGGCCACGTCGGACGGAATCTTGGGATTGAGGTTGTGGCACACCATGATCATGTCGAAGAGCTCGGCCTGCGAGTTGATGCCGAACGGCAGCGTGGGGTTGGTGGACGACGGCAGCACGTAGGGCATCGACGCCACCTTCAGCAGGTCGGGCGCATGGCCGCCGCCGGCACCCTCGGTGTGGTAGGTATGGATCGTGCGGCCGTCCATCGCGGCAATGGTGTCCTCCACGTAGCCGCTCTCGTTGAGCGTGTCGGCATGGATGGCCACCTGCACGTCGTAGCGGTCGGCCACCCCGAGCGCCGTGCATATGGCCGCGGGGGTCGAACCCCAGTCCTCGTGGATCTTCAGTCCGCAGGCGCCCGCCTCGATCTGCTCCACGAGCGGCCGGTCCACCGAGCAGTTGCCCTTGCCCAGCAGTCCCACGTTCACGGGCAGCCCCTCCAGCGAGGAGAGGATGCGCTCGATGTTCCAGCGTCCGGAGGTGATCGTCGTGCCGTTGCTGCCGTCGGTCGGGCCCACGCCGCCGCCGAAGAGCGTGGTGATGCCGTTGCTCAGCGCGGTGTAGGCCTGCTGCGGCGCGATCATGTGCACGTGACCGTCGATTCCGGCGGCCGTGAGGATCAGGTGCTCGCCCGATATGGCGTCGGTGGCCGCACCGGTCACCAGGTCGGGATGCACGCCCTCCATGATGTTCGGGTTGCCGGCCTTGCCCACGCCTGCGATCTTTCCGTCCTTGACGCCCACGTCGGCCTTGCCCACGCCCAGCACGGGATCCAGCACCGTGACGTTGGTAATCACGAGGTCGAGCGACCCCTCGCGCGAGGTCATCGTATTGGCGAGCCCCATGCCGTCGCGCAGGGTCTTGCCGCCGCCGTATACGGCTTCGTCGCCGTATACGCGCAGGTCCTTTTCGATCTCGACGTACAGATCGGTGTCGCCGAGACGGATTTTGTCGCCCACGGTCGGGCCGAACAGATTGTTGTATTCCTGACGAGAAATCGTTGCCATGATGCGCTATTTTTTATCGTTTCGTTCTTCGCCGCGGCGCGGTGCGTTCTGCGGCGTTCCGGCCGCCGCACCGTTGCGGCCCGGCTCCTTCACGGGCGTGCGCTCCGCAGTATCCGCGGGCTCCTCCACGGGCTTGCGGCCGGCACCGCGTGCGGGAGCACCGGCCGGCACGGGCGTCGCCGCCCCCGATTCCGGAGCCTCCGGCTCCGCGACCTTGAAACCCGCTTCGCGCACGCGGCGGAGCGCACGCAGCCGCGCGGGATAGTACGAGGGTTCGTCCTCCTCGCCCGTGGAGCGCAGGACCAGCGCGTTGAATCCGATCACGCGGCGCTTGCCGCCGAAGACCACGGCCTCCACCTCCTTCTGGTCGCCGGGCTCGAAGCGCACGGCCGTCGTGGCCGGAATGTTCAGGTGAAACCCGAACGTGGCATCGCGGTCGAATTCGAGGTAGCGATTGACCTCGAACAGATGGAAGTGCGACCCCACCTGCACGGGACGGTCGCCCGTATTGCGCACGGTGACCCGCACCGTGCGGCGGCCGGTGTTGTATTCGATCGGCTCGCTGCGCAGCAGCACGCCGCCCACTCCCGTCTTCTTCTCCGGTGCGAAGCCGGGTTTGCCCGGAAACAACGAAGCGGCCTGCTCCGGAGCGGGATCTTTCCTGTTTTCAGTTGTCATATCTCCTGTTTTTATTGATTTGCAGCAAAACGCCCCTGCGGCGCCGTCGCACGGATTCCCCGTGCGGTCCGCAGCGGCGTGTGGCCGCTGCCGGCCGCCGCTGCGCTATTTGATCGGATGGTGGATGCTGACCAGACGCGACCCGTCGGTGAATACGGCCTCCACCTGCAACAGCTCGATCATGTCGGCCACACCCTCCATGACGTCCTCGCGCCGCAGTACGGCGGCGGCATCCTTCATCACCTCCTCCACGGTCTTGCCCTCGCGTGCGCCTTCGAGCGCCGCGGAGGTGATGTAGGCCACGGCCTCCGGATGGTTCAGCTTGAGTCCCTTCTGCTTGCGGCGTTCGGCGATCGCGCCGAGCGACAGCAGCAGCAGTTTGTCGATTTCTTTCGGTGTGAGATGCATAACGAATACCTTATATTTAATGGTTGAATTTTCCTCCCTGCGGCAGCGCCCTACGGGCTGCGGGTGTCAAAACCTGTGCCAGAGCCACCATGCGAAAGCTCTGGCACCGTATTTGGGACACCGGGCGCCGTAATCAACCATTCAACCAAAACGGAACCATGTTCAAAGCTATGATCATTGCGGGCTGCGGCGGCTTCATCGGCACCTGCCTGCGCTTCCTGACGGGCAAGCTGGCCCAACATCTGTGCCACACGCCATTCCCGTGGGGCACCTTCACGGTGAACATCGTCGGCAGCTTCATCATCGGCATCCTCTTCGGCATGGCGGAAAAGACCCACCTGATCTCGCCCTCGATGAACGTGCTGCTCATCACGGGATTCTGCGGCGGCTTCACCACCTTCTCCTCCTTCGCCGACGACATGTACCTGCTGCTGCAACAGAAACACTGGCTCTTCTTCACCCTCTACGTGGGCCTGAGCTTCCTGCTGGGTCTGGCGCTCGTGTGGGCCGGCCGCACGCTGGTCCGGCCGTCGTAGCCCCCGCGGACGGACACGGAAAACCCCGGTGCATCGGCCGATGCACCGGGGTTTTCCGTTCGGCAACCGCACCGCTCAGACCGTAGCCCGGAGCGGTGCGGCGGGCATCGCAAGGCGTCCGAGCCAATCGCGGATGCGGATGTGCTGGGGACAGGTTCCCTCGCAGCGTCCGCAGCGCACGCACGCTCCGGCACGTTCGCTCGCATCGGCGATGCGGCCGTACTCCTGGCGGCCGTTGCAGGCCGACAGGCAGGCCCGGATCGGAATCCGCTCGGGGCACACCGGCTCGCAATAGCCGCACTGCGTGCACTGCACGGGCTGCGCCTCCAGCACCAGGTCGGCCGCACGCTCCACGAGGGCGTACTCCGCACGGTCGAAGGGTTCGAAGTGCTCCATGAAAGCCGCATTGCGCAGCAGTTCGTCCATCGACGACATGCCGCTGAGCACGGTCTCCACGCCTTCGAGACTCGCGGCGAAACGCAGGGCCCACGACGCGGGCGACGCTTCGGGACGCCGCTCGCGGAACATCCGCTCGACGCGCGGCGGCACCGAGGCGAGCATTCCGCCCTTCAGCGGACACATCACCACGATCGGCTTGCCGTGGCGGCGTGCGATCTCGTGGCAGCGGCGCGACCGGATGGGCGTACCCTCCCAATCGACGTAGCTGATCTGCAACTGCACGAAGTCCACCTCGGGGTGGCGCGTGAGCAGCTCATCGAGCAGTTCGGGCGAATCGTGGTAGGAGAAGCCCACACGGCGGATGCGCCCCTCCTCGCGCTTGCGAAGCGCGAAGTCGAAGCTGCCGAGGCGCTCGGCCCGTTCGCAGAAAGCCGCCGTAGCGCAATGCACCAGGTAGCCGTCGAACCACTCCACGCCGCAGCGCCGCAGCTGCTCGTCGAAGATCCGCTCCTGCTGCTCCGCGTGCTCGACGAGCATCGTGGGCAGTTTGTCGGTCAGACGATAGGCCTCGCGCGGATAGCGCTCCACGAGCGTGCGGCGCAGGGCCTCCTCGCTCGCACCGTCGTGGTAGGTCCCCGCCGTATCGAAATAGGTGAAGCCCCGTTCGCGCGCGGCCGCCACCATCCGGGCCACCTCCTTCCCGTCGATCGCCGCGGGATTA
>VSOO01000041.1 GCA_009774895.1 Alistipes sp.
CTATAATAAGCCATGACCACCGCCACCCACACCGAGTTGATGCAGATCGCCAAAGAGGCCGCCGAGTACATTACGAAGCTGAACGGCGAAAACGAGACTTTCCAAATCGACGGCGCTACCCTAAGCGCAGTAATTCGCTACGAGGCAGAATGCGGCTACGATGCCGGCGATTATTGGACCGCTCCGTGTTCTTGGATCGAGCGAGATATGGCAAAGGTCGTGGCGGTCTATAACGAGGATGGCGACGACACCGAGGCCGCCGAATGGTTGAAGAAGATGCTGAACTAACACGAATATAAATCGGGGCGGCCTCAACCGCCGCCCACTAAAAACAACTTACGACCATGGCTATTTTAATTGCTGTTATCTGCTTTTTCGCCTGGGGTGGCCAGGCACTCAAGGACGGTGCAAGAATCAAGTAAAACAACGTAAAACGGAATACTATGAAAGGACAAGAACTATCGAAAGTAATGCGCCGGGCGTGGCAGATCGCCCGGGTCACGGGCAAGGCGTTCGCCGTGGCTCTATCGAAGTCGTGGCAGCTCTACCGGCTGATCAAGCAGATGCGGGCCGGTGTAGTTCGATTCGCCTACGAAAAGGCCGACGGCACGCTGCGCAAGGCAATCGGCACACTCAAAGACACAACGCTACTGGTCAAGGGCACGGGCCGCCCCGATGACGGGCGCACGGTCAGATACTACGACGTCGAGGCCAACGGCTGGCGCTCGTTCAAGGTCGAGAATTTCGTAACCGCATATTAGCAGCTCTCTCAACTTCTGCGAACAAGGTTGCAACACACCGAGACACGATACCCCCGGCGGTAATCCGACCGCCGGGGTGGAGGAGAGACTGGCAAACAATCAATAATCCAATAAAACAACGATACAATGGCGTCACAATCAACAACGGGCAAAACGGCCCAATCTGAAATGACCACCTCAGAGGCGTATATGCGCACCGTGAACAAGATCAGCGGCAACACCCGTAACTGGCTCGTCATTATGGGAGCTGTCCAAGACCTCCGGGATGCGATGCTGCATGAACTGGAGGGGACCTATTCCCCTGGTGTCCCCAACCGGAAAGAGAAGTTCGACGAGTTCCAGGCGGTAATGGATACGGTCAAACGGTTCGTCATATCGGAAATGGGATCGTCCATCTATGCACGAATGTTAGGAGAGGAGGGCACGATATGAGTGCACGAATATACGAGCTTTCATTTGACGGCTATCGGCTGGGGTTGTTCCCCTCCGAGGCCGAGGCACGACAGCAGGCCGGATATATGCCAAAGGGCAGCTACACTATTCGGGAATGGGGTGTAGATGGCGAATACCTCACGTTTGACCCTACGATGAATGCAGTGTATGAATTTAGCAGCTGACGAAGAATAGACAATAGACTACGAACTCTCGGCGCTGACGAGTGGTGCAAATGTGGTGCAAAATAGAAATAAGAAATCGCAACCGATTGACAATCAGCTGCGATTTTCTTTTTCAGTGCCCAGGACAAGACTCGAACTTGCATGAACTAATGTTCACTACCCCCTCAAAGTAGCGTGTCTACCAATTTCACCACCTGGGCATTCCCTCCCGTTTTTCGTATTCGGGAGTGCAAATGTAACTATAATTCCGGTTTCTGCAAAATTTTATCGCAAAAAAAACGGATTTCCGGATCGAATTCTCCGGAAATCCGTTTCTGCGGGCCCTGTCGGGCGGGTGCGGGCCTCAGCGGATCGTCATTTCGTCGATCAGGCGTCCGGCGCCGCCGATGCGGTCGATGACCGTCAGCACATAGCGGATGTCCACGGCGATGTTGCGGCACAGTTCGGGATCGAACTCGATGTCGCTCATCGTCGAGCGCCACGTGCGGTCGAAGTTGATGCCGATCAGCTCGCCGCGTGCGTTCAGCACGGGCGACCCGGAGTTGCCTCCCGTGGTCTGGTTGTCGGCCAGGAAGCACACGGGCACCGTGCGGCGTCCGTCGATCAGGGCGCTCCAGCGGCCGTAGTCGCCCGAGGCGTGGAGGTCGCGCAGCGACTGCGGGATGTCGTAGTCGTAGATCGCGGGGTTGTCCTTGGCGATCAGTCCGTCGAGCGTCGTGAGCGGCTTGTGGTATTCGCCGTCGGCATAGTCGTAGCCCCGTACCGATCCGTAGGCCACGCGCAGGGTCGAGTTGGCGTCGGGGAAGAATGCGCGGCCGGGGTCGAAGGCGCGCAGCGCCCTCAGGTAGGGGCGGTACCACCGCTCGATCGAGGGCACGTCGCTCAGGTTGCGTCGGAGCATCATGCCGCGGCCGATGCCTTCGGGACCGAAGGAGAAGAGCTTCCGCAGCCGCAGCACGGGATCGGCGGCGAGCGCCGCGGTGTCGGCCGCCTCGGCCGTCTCGCGCGAGACGGAGGGGCTGCGGTCGTAGAGCGCATCGACGTAGGCGTCGATCGTGCCGCCGGCGCGGTCGATCTCGTCCTGCATCTTGCGGGGCATGCCGCCCGGGTAGTAGTGCGCGAGGCCGTGGAGGACGCATTTGGCCAGGCGGCGGTCCAGGGCGGCGTCGTAGTCGTCGTAGAGCTTGAGGTACTGTTTCTCCAGTTCGGGCTTCGCCTCGGACCAGGGTGTGCCGGCCGCGGCGGCCCGGCGGCGCAGGAGGTTCTGCTCGGCGAGCAGCGCCAGTTCGATCGTGCGGCCCGTCTCGTTGATGAGCTCGGCGATGAAGAAGGGTTCGGCCGCCGCGGCGTAGGCCGCGCGCATCGAGTCGAGCAGGTGGGCGTATTCGGGTTTGTCGGCAGCCCATGCGGCGAAGCGGCGTTCGTAGTCGCGCTTCCTGTCGGCGGTGCCGAGACGTTCGAGGCCGATCACCTCGCCCTGCCACTTCTTCCACGGGTTGGCGATGAGCGCGTGTTTGGCCGCATACTTGATCCGCACGGCGGGGTCGGCCTCCTGCGCCGCGGCGATGAGGTCGAGGCGCTGTGTGCGCAAGTCGATCTTCATGGGGTCGGAGCGATGCTGCACGTACTCCACGGCGTCGGAGAGGATGTACTGCTGGGTGTTGCCCGGGAAACCGTAGATCATGGTGAAGGCGCCCTCCTCGGCGCCGCGGGCCGAAACGGCGAAGTGGCGGCGCGGACGGTAGGGCACGTTCTCGGGCGAGTAGGCCGCCGGACGGTTGTCGGGCGAGGCGTAGATGCGGAAGACGGAGAAGTCGCCCGTGTGGCGGGGCCAGATCCAGTTGTCGGTGTCGCCGCCGAACTTGCCGATCGACGAGGGGGGTGCGCCCACGAGGCGCACGTCGTCGAACTGCTCGTAGACGAAGAGGAAGTGCTGGTTGCCGTAGTACATCGGCTCGACCGCGGCGCGGTATCCCGTGCCCTCGCGTTCGGCCGCGGCCGCGATCTCTGCGGCCGTCTCGCCTGCGGCCAGCCGGTCGGTGACCTCCTCCATGCGCACGAGGATGCGCACGAAGAGCCCCTCGGCGGGCAGCTCCTCGGCGTCGGAGAGGGCCCAGAATCCGTGCGTGAGGTAGTCGTGATCGACGGACGAGAGGCGCTGGATGGCCGGATAGCCGCAGTGGTGGTTGGTGAGCAGCAGTCCGCGGTCGGAGACGATCTCTCCGGTGCAGAAGCCGCCTACCGACACCACGGCGTCCTTCATCGAGGCGCGGTTCACGGAGTAGACGTCTTCGGCCGTGAGGCGGAAGCCTTTCGAGCGCATGTCGCCGATGCGCTCCCGGATGAGGCCGGGGAGCCACATGCCTTCGTCGGCGAACGACGATGCGCAGAGCAGGGTGCAGAGCAGAGTCAGCAGGGTTCGTTTCATCATGGGTTGTGTTTTTGTTGTTTCGGTCGTGTTTTTCGGTTTCTGCCGGTCCGTTTCCGGCCTTTCGTTCCCAGCCTTTCGTTCCCGGCTTTCCGGTCCGGTGGGCGGATGCCGCGGGCCGCGCGGTCCGGGGCCGCGATGCGGCGCCGGGCGTGCGGGGTGCCGCAGCCGCGGAACGCGCGGCGTGTCCGGATCGTCCGGTGCGCGCGACCGCGGCACGGCAAAGATAGGGATTATTTTCCGGATGTCAGAAAGCGGGTCAGCTCGACGTAGAGCCGCTGCACGGGCAGCCCCATGACGTTGTAGAACGAGCCGTCGATGCGTTCGATGGCCGCATGGCCGATCCACTCCTGAATGCCGTAGGCCCCGGCTTTGTCGTAGGGGCGGAAGGTGTCGGTGTAGTAGACGAGCTCCTCCTCCGTGAGGGGCCGGAACCACACGTCGGTGGTCGCGCCGAAGGTCGCGGTGCGCTCCGCGCTGCGGAGCGTCACGCCCGAGACGACCGTGTGGCGTGCGCCCGAGAGGCTGCGGAGCATCGCGAGGGCTTCGTCGCGCCCGGCGGGCTTGCCCAGCACGCGGTCGTCGAGCACCACCACGGTGTCGGCCGTGAGCAGGATGTCGCGGGGCGCGAGCGCGACGGGACAGGCTTCGCTCTTAAGGCGCGAGAGGTAGAGGGGAACCTCGCGTGCGGGAGTTCCGGCGGGGTAAACCTCCTCGCAGGGGTACTGCGGGGCGGGTTCGTAGTGGATGCCGCTGGCCGCGAGCAGTTCGCGGCGGCGGGGCGATTGCGATGCCAGCAGCAGCCGGCGGTCGCGGAGCATTTCGTGGAGCAGCATGGTATGCGGTCTTGTGTTCGGATCGTGTTTTGGATGCGTGGCCGGGCGCGCTGCGGCGGGTGTCGCCCGGGCGCGCGGGGGCCGCGGGTCAGCGTATGTCGAAATCGAGGAGGGTCCGGCCTTCGAGCCGCGCCCGGAGGTTGTCGCCCGGATATACGGGACCTACGCCCGCGGGGGTGCCCGTGAAGAGCAGGTCGCCCATGCGCAGGGTCATGAACTGCGACACGCGGGCGATGAGCCGGTCCACGCCGAAGAGCATGTCGCCCGTGAATCCGCGCTGGCGGACCTCGCCGTTCACCTCCAGCTCGAAGCGCAGGCGCTGCACGTCGCCGCCCAGCTGTTCGAGCGGCACGAACTGCGGCGCGAGGGCCGCCGAGTGGTCGAACGCCTTGGCGCATTCCCACGGTGCTCCGGCGGCGATGGCGGTGCGCTGGAGGTCGCGGGCCGTGAAGTCGATGCCCAGCCCGACCTCGGAGTAGTAGCGGCGGGCGAAGCGTTCGTCGATGCACTTGCCCACGCGGTCGATGCGCACCACCAGTTCGCACTCGTAGTGCACCTCCTGCGTGAAGCGGGGGATGTAGAAAGGGTCGTTGTTGCGCAGCAGCGCCGTGTCGGGCTTCAGAAACCACAGCGGCTCCGCGCCCTCGGCGTCGAGCGCCGTCGTGCGGTTCAGTTCAGCGGCATGCGCCGCGTAGTTGCGTCCTATGCAGATGATCTTCATTTCTTGGGTCGTTTGAGGAATTCGGCGTCGTACTTCCACGAGGCCCGGAAGGAACCGACCGGCAGCACCGCCGGAAGGATCAGCCAGGCCATCTTATGCGTCGTTCCGTGTTTTCGAGGCGAGCTCCTCCGCCATTCTGCGGGCGAAGCGCTCGCTGGCCCCCGGGCCGCCGACGATGCGGCGCAGCTCCTCGAAGTCGGCGAGCATCCGTTCGCGTTTCTCGCCGCCCGCGAGCACGGCGCGCAGCTCGCGCTCGGCCCGCTCCGTCGAGAGGTCGGACTGGATGATCTCGGCCACCGACTCGCGCCCGAGGTTGAGGTTCACGAGCGACACCCAGGGCACCTTCAGCACGTAGGGCTGCAACTTGACCTGGAACCACAGCGTGCGGTAGACCACCACTTCGGGAATGCCCAGCAGGGCCGTTTCGAGTGTCGCCGTGCCGGAGGTCACCACGGCGGCCTCGGCCGCGCGGAGCGTCTCGTAGGTCTCGTCGCACACGTAGCGGATGTCGCTGCCGGCGGCATAGCGTTCGTAGAGCGCGCGGTCGAGCCACGACACCCCCGCAACGACGAACTGACGGTCGGGGAAGCGCTTCGACAGGGCGGCCATGAGCGGCAGGTTGTCGCGGATCTCGCCCCGGCGGCTGCCGGCCAGCAGGGCCACGATCGGCCGATCGTCGAGTCCGTGGCGGCGGCGGAACTCCTCCGCGGGCGGCAGGGCGGCGCACCGCGCCGCGATGGCATCGACCAGCGGGTTGCCCTCGAAGACCGGCTCGATGCCCTTGCCGCGGAAATAGCCCCGCTCGAAGGGGAAGATGACGAACAGCCGGTCGATGCAGCGGCGCATGGCCTTCACGCGGTACTCGCGCCATGCCCACACCTTGGGTGCGATGTAGTAGAACACGCGGATTCCCTGCGCATGGGCCCACTCGGCCATCTGCATGTTGAATCCGGGGTAGTCGATCAGGATCAGCGCGTCGGGCGCGAAGCGGGCCACGTCGTCGCGGCATTCGCGCATCTGGCGGCGGATCGTGCGCAGGTTGCGCAGCACCTGCACGATACCGAAAAACGAGGTTTCGCGGTAGTGCTTGGCCAGGTTGTCGGCGCCCCCCTCGGCAGCCATGCGGTCGCCGCCCCAGAAGCGGAAGCGCGCTTCGGGGTCGGCGGCGCGCAGACCCCGCATGAGGTTGGCGCCGTGCAGGTCGCCCGAGGGTTCGCCGGCGATGAGGTAATAGTTCATGTGCGTGTGTTTTCGCGGTTATTGTCGTGAGTCGTTGCGATCGTCCGTCGGTGCGGGTTCGCGGCCGTCTACTTCGCGGCCTCCTCCCCGCCCAGGAGGTCGGGCCGGAGCCGGCGGGTGCGCTCCCAGGCCTGCTCGTCCTGCCACTTCTCGATTTCGGCGAAGTTGCCCGAGAGCAGCACGTCGGGCACGCGCCAGCCCCGGAACTCGGCCGGGCGGGTGTAGACCGGCGGCGCCAGCAGGTTGTCCTGGAAGCAGTCGGTGAGGGCCGAAGCCTCGTCGCCGATGGCGCCCGGCACCAGCCGCACCACCGAGTCGGCGATGACGCATGCGGCCAGCTCGCCGCCCGTGAGCACGTAGTCGCCGATGGAGATTTCGCGCGTTACGAGGTGCTCGCGGATGCGGTGGTCGATGCCCTTGTAGTGTCCGCAAAGGATGATGATGTTTTCGAGCGTCGAGAGGCGGTTGGCCTCGTGCTGGTCGTAGCGCACGCCGTCGGGCGAGGTGTAGATGATCTCGTCGTAGCGGCGTTCGGATTGCAGCTTCTCCACCAGCTCGAACACCGGTTCGGGCTTCATCACCATGCCCGCCTCGCCGCCGAAGGGGTAGTCGTCGGTGGTGCGGCGCTTGTCGTGGGCGTAGTCGTGGAGGTTGTGCACCGCGATTTCGACCAGCCCTTTGCTCTGGGCGCGCTTGAGGATCGACTCGTTGAGGGGCGATACGAGCAGTTCGGGTACTGAGGTGAGGATGTCTATTCGCATGATCGGTTCGTTCGGGGTCTGAAGATGATGTCTTTGGTCGATTGCGCCGCGAGGGGCACCTCTCGGCCGCGGTCGAGGGTGAAGGCGTCGTAGTCGAGGGCCGAGAAGAGCGCCGCGATGCGCGGGCGGTTCTCGCCGCCGCTCTCGATCAGCACCGTGGGGCGGAAGCGTTCGAGCAGCGGCCGCATTTCGTGCATCACCACGGTTTCGTATCCCTCGATGTCGCACTTGATGAAGTCGAGACGTTCGAGTCCGGCGAAGAGCTCGCTGCCCCGCCGCATCTCGGCGGTGTACTCGATGTCGGCCGCCGCGCCGCTCTCGTTCACGAAGTTGCGCCCCGTGCCCATGTAGCCCGAGGTGCGGACCGAGGCGTTGCCCATGCGGATGGTGCGCTCCTCGGCGCCGAGGGCGCAGGGGAGGATCTCCACGTTGGCGAAGCCGCGCAGGTTGCGGCGCAGCACCTCCGCCACGGGCGGCATGGGCTCCACGGCGTAGACGCGGCCTTCGGGGCCCGCGATGCGGGCCAGGGGCCGGGCGTAGTAGCCGAGGTTGGCGCCGATGTCGATCGCCGTGTCGCCCCGCCGCACGAGGTGCGGCAGGTGGTAGACGTATTCCATCGCCTCGCTGCGGCGGCCGAGCCCCAGCGCATGACAGAGGAAGAACCCACGGCTCACCGTGCGCAGGTAGCCCCCGAGCGGGAGCGTGCGGTAGAGGATTTTGCGGATCGTACGCATCATGGTCGTCAGTCGTTCGTGCGGTGGCGGTCGTGCGTTCCGTGGCTGCGGTGGCCGCCCCGGCGCTGCGGGGCGCCGCGGCCCGGAATGCGCCGCGCGCGCATCAGTTCTTGCAGTTCACCTCGCCGCCCAGCACCTCGACGACGAAGGGGTTGTAGATGGTTTCGTGTCCGATGGTCGATTCGGGTCCGTGACCGGGGTAGATGCGCACCTCGTCGCCCAGGGGCAGGATCTTTTCGAGGATCGAGCGCATGATCCACGAGTAGTCGCCGCCCGGCAGGTCGGTGCGGCCGATGCTCTCGCGGAAGAGCGTGTCGCCCGTGAAGAGCGACTTCGACTGCGGCTCGTAGAGCGACACGTGTCCGGGCGTGTGTCCGGGCGTGGCGATGACCTGCAACGCGGTGTCGCCGAAGCGGATTTCGGGCACGGTGTCCAGGTCGATGTCGGGCGCCGCGGGCATGGCGCCGATCTTCACGCCGAAGATCTGGCCGCTGACCGAGGCGTTCTCCAGCAGGAAACGGTCCTTGCCCGAGAGGGCGAAGGGGATGCCGTAGGTCGTGCGCAGCCACTCCACGCCGAGCGTGTGGTCGAAGTGGCCGTGCGTATTGACCGCCACCGCGGGCCGCAGTCCGTGCTCCTCGAAGAAGTTGCGGAGGGCGGCGTTCTCGCGTTCGTTGGAGTTGCCCGCGTCGATTACGGCGCACTGGGCCGTGTCGTCCCACACGACGTAGGTGTTTTCCTGTATCGGATTGAATTGGAGACAAGCGATTTTCATGATTTTTCCCTTTTTGTGAACACGGAGTTCCTACGGGCAAAGATAGTGTTTTTTGCGCGAATATCTCCGATTCCGGGGCGCGATCCCCAGCGTGTGCTGCTGCGGCGGCCGGAGGAACTGCGGGGCCCGCACGCTGTGGATTGCGGGCCGACGCGGCGCGGCGGCGCGCCGTGCGGACAAAATAGCCGCCTCGGGGTGCGCCGAATCCCGGGAATGCGTTATCTTTGTCCGCAGCAAACGGCGGCTCGGACGGCTGCGTACCGGGAGGTTCCCCGCGCAGCACGATCCTTGCGCAAGAAAGAGATCGTATGGACGGATACAGGGTTGAGGTTTCGAGTTCCTTCGCGGAATTCTGGCGGTACAATGTGGCACTGATGTGCGGCTGTTTCGACGGCACGGACACCCGCACGGGGTTCGTCGCGGCCGAGGATGCGGTGGCCGACGTGGGGAGCGGCCTCACGGCGCCTCCGGCGGATTACCCCGCGGCGCGCAAGGCCGTGCTCGACATTCCCGAGGCGGCGCGCCTGGTGCTCTGCGTCTATGTCGTGCCCCACACCCTGCCCGCCGGGACCGAGGTCTCCGAGTGCGGGCCTTTCCCGCTCGGGCTGCGCATCGTGCATGCCGGCCGCGAGATCCTGAAGGAGGAGCGCCTCATCAACCAGTGGTCGGGAACCAGCATCGAACTGCACGTCGAGGGCGACCGGATCGGCCCCCGGTAGCGGTGGGGCCTGCCTTCCGGGAGCGCGGCGGGGTTACGGGCGGCGGTTTCTGGAGCCGTGCGGGCGCTCCGCAGGCTGCGGACTGTCCGGACACGATGAAAGGCTACCATTTTCCGCAAGCAGCCATCCTTCTTTCGATCTGCCGACGAGACATACGGTCTTAGCTTGCTTAATCTTGGTTTGCAATCGCGTTTCGGCTGGCCGGCAAGGCTCGCGGTACGCTATTTCTTGTAGCCGATCGGCCGGCGGGGCGGCTGCGCCCTGGGAATGCGGACGGAGAGGGCTGCAATCGCCTCGTAGATGCCGTCCAGTTCGCGCCGCATGTCCTCCGACAGGTCGTTGATCGCCTCGGCGTTGTCAGTGTCTGCGCGTTCGAGCAGTGCGAGTTTTGCGCGCAGTTCGGACAATTCTGCCGTCACGGTCGTCGTCGAAGCGATGTAGTTGCGCATGGCTGCGAAAGCGCGCATGATGGCGATGCTCGTCTGCACGGCTGTCGGACTCTTCAGTACGGCCGATAACATGGAAACTCCCTGTTCGGTAAATGCGTAGGGATTGCGGCGTAAGCCCTTCGTGATCGAATTGGTTATCACAATCTGTGATTTCCAATTCTCCGTTTCCGTATCCGTCAGTCGGAACATGAAATCGGTCGGAAAACGTTCCGAATTGCGTTTCACCGCCTGATTCAGTGCACCGGTGGTTACGCCGTAGAGTTCGGCCAGGTCGCGATCGAGCATTACACGCTGACCGCGGATTTCATAGATTTTGTTTTGAATGGGAACAACTTCGTTCATTGAGGCAAGAGGCTGATGGTATTTGCAAATGTATCGAGAATTTCACAAAAAAACCAGCGAAGAACATCTTTCGCTGGTTGTTAAAGTTTATGATCTTTGGGCGGATAGTTCATCGGCTCGAAAAACTCACTCAAAGTTATATTGTAAAATCTACAAAGTGCAGATAGCGAAATAGTTGTTGGATTCTTGGATCCATTTTCAAAATGGAAAATATCCAAGCCCGTATGCTCGATCAGATCTTCTTGCGAAAAGCCATGAACCGCACGTAATTCTTTCATCCGAATTGCGATCAGTTCGGAAAGTTTTTTGTCAGATCGTTTTGGCTTGGGTGATT
>VSOO01000042.1:0-10248 GCA_009774895.1 Alistipes sp.
GGTCTCCACTTCTGTGAGTTGCGCCATGTACTTCAGTAACAGCATGCCGTAGGGTATGTCCTCCGTGAAGTATCTGTGCTCGAAATCGGGAACGAAACCGTCGCCGTCGCATTTCATCGGGGCTCCGATTCCCCGGAACGCTTCGATGGACCGTATTTTCCGCGTGAGCGATGCGGCATCCGTCGATTCGTAGTATTCCAGCAGCGGCGGTACCGTGCCTTCGCGCACCGGCAGCCGGCGCAGAAGCCGCTGGAATTCCTCGTCGCAGCGGATCAACACCTCGGACGACCGATCGTCCCACGCCTCGTAGAAGGGAATGATCCGCTCGTAGGTCATGCCGGGCCGCCACTCCGAAAAGAGGCCGTAGAGACGTGCCGGATGCAGGATCGGGTTGCTGTTGGTGAGCATGGCTTCGAGGATGTGGTGCAGCGGCGATACGGGTGTGCGCAGGATGCTTTCGAACAGCGGAATGCATTCCTCCGCCGTGCGTGCATCCGTGAAAGCCATGTTGAGGCGGCTTTTGTATCCGAGCAGCTGCGCGCTGCTGCCGTATTTTCCGACGCGGGCGATGAACGGCACGCGCTGAAACCCGAAAAGCGGATAATCCGTCCCGAAGATGCGCTTCGCCATGATGAAGAATCCCGTGCTCGAAACGATGCTGCCGACCCGTGTGCCGGGTTTCAGACAGGGGGCGATCCGCAGCAGTTCGCGGCGTATCAGATGGCCCGGCACGCACAACAGCACGATGTCGGCCGCACCTGCGGTGCATTCCGCACGGTCGGAGATCGTGTGCAGCCGTCCCGTGCAGCGGCTGCCCGCGAGGTCTTCGACCGTGATTTCCGATTGCCAGGCATCCGGATGCCCGGTCAGCATGCGCACGTCGTATCCCTGTGCGCCGATGACTCCGGCGAGCACATGTCCGAGGGCGCCGCCGCCGCAGATACAGAACGTGTACGGTTTCGTGGGTTCGTTCCGGTCGTCCGGAATCCGTTCGAAGTCGATTGCTTTCATCGTTTTCTGGTTTTGTACCGTTTCCGCGATGAAAGCGCCCTGCGGCTCCGTTTCCGCTCCGAAAATGCGGATGAACGGATTCATCGCGGATTTTCGGTCGGATTATGCTGCGCAGCCCGAGATTTCCGGGCGGCAGCCGGTTATGTATGTCGTTGTATGTCTAACGAATTCCTCCCCCCCCCTCGGGTTTCGTCCGCGGCATGGTGCGGCGCTTCGGCCCGGTCGAGCAGGTCGTACATGCGGCTTGCGAAGCAGACGTCGTGCAGACCCAGACCTATGTTATAGGAGAGGATGCGTTCGTCGTCCGTTTCGCGGCCCGGGCACGTGCCGCCCAGCACCTCGCCGAATTCGTGGAACGAACGGAACGAGGAGAAGTAGCGGAAGCCCTTCACGTGGTCCGTGTCGTCGGCGAAGACCTTTTCGAACAGCGTGTCGCAGTTCTGGAAACCCCGCGTGTGCACGGGAACCACCACCACGCCCGGCTTGAACAGCGAGGTGTCCTCCACCAGCAGGCCGCTCGCGTCGGTGATGCACGACACCACCGCGTCGGCGCCCGCCACCAGCTCTTCCATCGTGTCGGCGATCGAGAACTCGGCCTTCGTGCGGCCGGCGAAGCGTTCGATCGTCCGTTCCGCCTGGTCCTTGTAGCGGAGCAGGCGGATGTGCGGCTGCGCGCACTCCGTGGTCGCGAGCAGGCACGAGAGCGTGGCGTGCGCCGTGCTGCCGAGCCCCACGAAAGCGAACGTGTCGGCCCGGCGCGTGCGGAACGTCTCGATGGCGAGCGCCGCCACGGCGCCCGTGCGCATGGCCGTGATCCAGTTGCAGTCGATCAGTGCCAGGAGCTCGCCGCTGCGGCTGTCGAAAAGCATCAGGTCGCTCTGCAATGCCGGAGTGCGTCCGAGGATGCGCGAGACGACCTTCACGCCGAAGCGCCCGTACCGCTCGGGGAGCAGGCAGGGCATGGTGGTGAAGAAGTCGTTGCCGTGGGGGTGGACCGAGATTTTCGCCGGCAGCTGGCATTCGTGTTTGAGCAGGAAAGCTTCGCGCACCCACTCCACGCACTGTGCGGGGCCGATGCCCAAGCCTTCGATCTGTTCCGGGGTGATTCTTTTCATGGGGATCAGAGAGTTTTGAGTGCCTCGACGAGGCGGTCGTTGTCGCGGCGGTCGCGCACGGCGATCCGCACGTATTGCGATCCGGCGGGGAATGCGCTCTTGGTCGAGCAATCCTTGATGAGGATGTCGTAGCGGTCGAGCAGGAGGCGCGTGAGTTCGTGCGAGCCGAAGCGGCCGGTCACCTCGCAGAGGAAGTAGTTCGCCTGGGAGGGGATCACGCGCAGGAACGGCACCTTGCCCAAGGCCGCGGCGAAGCGCTCGCGCTCCGCGACGAATTTGCGGCAGGCGCTGCGGTAGTCCGCTTCGTACTTGCCGAAGATCTGCATGTAGAACTCGCCGAACGAGTTGATGTTCCAGATCGCCACGTCCTTGCGCATGCGTTCGATCGTCGTGCGGTCGGCCGAGGCGGCCACGCCCAGGCGCAGGCCCGGCACGCCGTACGATTTCGAGATGCTCTTGACCACCACCAGCGTGGGATGCGCTTCGAGCGTGGCGTCGTCGAGCAGCGAATTGCGGTCGCCCTCCTCCGAGAAATCGACGAACGACTCGTCCACCACGGGGCGTATGCCCCGACCGGCGCACCACTCCGCGAGGCGCAGCACGTCGGCGCGCGCGATGAAGTTGCCCGACGGATTGTCGGGGTTGATGAGCAGCAGCGCCTCGACCGGCCGGTCGGCGTAGTAACGCATCAGGTCGTCCGCCGTGTAGGCGAAGTCGGGATTCTGCGGCACGTAGGGCACCACGCCGTCGGCGCTCCGGCGGTTGGGGTACTCCTCGAAGGTGGGGTAGACCACGCCCACCGGACCCTCGATGGAGCCCATGAGGCTCTTGATGAGCTCGGCAGCGCCGTTGCCCACGCATACGTAGGGCTGGCTCAGTCCGAAGTATTTGGCTCCCAGCAGCGAATTGACGCCCATGCCGGAGGGGTATTCGCGCAGCAGGGTCTCGAAGTTGGCTTTCAGCTCCTCGACCATGCGCTGTGGCGGGAAGTAGGGATTGACCAGATAGCAGAAGTCGAGCAGGGCGGGGAAGCGCCAGTAGCCGCCGTAGCAGCGCTGGTATTTGAGCAGCTTGTCTTCGGCGTCGGCGAAGAGGGTCTCGGCGATGCGCAGGTCCTGCACGTCGTCGATTTCGTACCATTTCTGTCCGTCGAGGGGCAGGGCCTTGAAATCGCAGGCGTCGATGAGCGTGATGACGCGCAGCACCTGCTCGTAGTACTCGTTGTTGCCCAGCGCCCGGGTGTAGGCTTCGAGGAAGGGCACATAGTGGTTCACCGAGAAGTCGCGGCTGAACTTGTAGATGTTCACCGTCTTGTAGTAGCTGTCCGTATCGGAGTACTTGAAAGCCTTCTTCGGGATGAAATTCACGATGTTGTTCTCGGCGTCGAGCCGCACCATCGTGCCGTCCATCCAGCTCTTGTACTTATCGACCAGCGCCGCATTGGGGTGGGGCGAGTCGAGGATGAGCCGGAAGAGCGAGTCCTCGAAGATGAGGTCCGATTCGATCAGCAGCGTGTCGTCCTCCTGGAGCTGTTCGCGGGCCAGCGAGAGTGAGTAGATGTTGTTGGTGCGGTCGTAGATCGGGTTGTCGATGTATTCGATCGGCATGCCGCGGTAGCTCTCGCCCACGTAGGAGCGCAGTTTGCCGCCCTCGTATCCCGTGACCATGACGACGCGCGTCAGATTCAGGGCCGAGAGCTGGGTGAGCAGCCGGTCGATCAGCCGCACGCCGTTCACCTCGATCATGCATTTGGTGTTCTCCCGCGTCAGCGGTCCCAGGCGGCGGCCCATGCCTGCCGCCAGAATGATTGCTTGCATATTTGGCGATGCTTGTTATTCAGCGTGAAATCTCCGCGGCGCGGCGCAGATAGAAGGCTTCGAGTCTGCGCGCCGCCTCCGCGATGTCGTATCCCTTTGCGCGGATCTTCTCCAGCGTGCCCGTGCGGGGATGGGGTCCGGTGTGGCGGAGCACCCGTTCGGCCCACACGGCGGGCGATTCGCTCAGCGGGATGTACTCCACGAGTCCCGCCACGTTGGCCTCCTCGGGCACCGAGCCCGCCGAGGTGAAGCAGCGCAGTCCCGCGGCCTGCGCCTCGACCAGCACCATGCCCAGCCCTTCGTAGTGCGACGGAAAGACGAAGACGTCCATCGCCTGCATGTAGCGGTGCACGTCGCTCACCACGCCCGTGAGAACCACGGCGTCGGCGAGTCCGAGTTCCGCGATGCGCCGCTCGATCTGCGGGCGCAGCGCGCCGTCGCCGACCAGCAGCAGCCGGGCGTCGGGTCTCCGGCGGCGTATTTCGCTGAAGATGTCGAGCAGGAAAAGGTGGTTTTTCGCGGGGTGGAACCGTCCCGTGTGTCCTATGACGAGTGCGTCTCCGAGTCCGAGCCGTTCGCGTACCTCCTGCCGCACGCTGCCGTCGTAGGCGTAGTCGGCGCACGGTATGGCGTTCTTCACGATGTGCACGCCGCCTTTCCGCACGGTGCGTGTGCCGTAGAGCCACTGCGCCCCCGCGTCGCTGCATGCGAACAGGTCGGTGGCCATGTGCCGCAGTGCGGGTTTGAGCGCGTCGCGGATCAAGCCGTTGATGCCCGACTCGCTGCGGTTGCTGTGCGAATGGCAGATCCGCACCGGTATGCCGTTGCGGCGTGCGATCCACAGGGGGATGGCGCTCTTCGACGAGGTGTGCGAATGCACGATGCGGTATTCGGGATGCGCCTTGAAAAAGGCGTCCGCGGCCCGCATGTAACGCAGGGGGTTGCCGCGCGTGAGGCGCGGGATGCGGTAGACCCGGCCGCCGAGCGACCCGATTTCGGGTTCGTAGGCGCAGGGCGCGGGATCGGTCAGCAGAAAGTCGAACTGTATCCGCTCGCGGTCGATGTGGCGGTAGAGGTTCATCAGCATGGCCTCGGTGCCGCCGCGGTTCATGCTGTGCAGTATGTGGAGTATGCGGATCATTCGTGGTGAGTGCGTCAAGCGTTGAATATTTGTCTGAATCGTCTCTTTTGTGCTTCGAACGAGTACTCCGCTACGAAGCGTTCGCGGTTGTAGGCGTTGAAAAACGTTGCGTCGGAGTAGGGGTATTCGTTGATCGTGCGGATGAACGATTCGGCGTCGTCGCATCGGGCTCCGGCTTTTTCCGGGTCTGCGTCGTAGCCCTCGAAAGCCTCCTTCGTGCCGAAGAGCGTCTTGCCGAACATGAATGCCTCGGCCGTTTTCGTCTTCATGCCCGAACCGTCGAAGATGGGCGAGAAGATGAAGTCGGCCGCGAGGTAGTAGGGCACCAGGTCGTCCGTGCCGCCGACGATCCGCACGTTGGGCAGTGTGGGGAGCCGGTCGCGCACGTTCTCGAAGCCGCGGCCCACGACCAGCAGCTCCGCATCGACGAAGGGGGCTACCTTTTCGAGGAACCACTTCACGCCGTAGAAGTTGCTGAAAAAACACCCTCCGACGAAGAGACCCACCGGCCGTTGCCGTGCGGGACGGGGCGCGGGGCCCGATGCGGGGAAGAAGTCTTTCAGGCACAGGGGGGCGATCCATTCGGGCCGCCGGCCGTAGAGCGCGGTGAAAAGCTGCCGGTCACGTTCGTTGAGGCATACCACGGTGCGGCTGTGGCGCAGCACCATGCGTTCCGAGCGGGCATAGAGCCGGCTCAGGAGCCACGATTTGAGCGAGCGGCTGTGGGCGTAGGCGTCTTCGAAGAATTTGCTCTCGACGTTGTGGCAGAAAGTGATCGTGTGCACCTCGGGGAAGCGTTTCGCGATGCGCCGGCAGATCGGACCGAATCCCGAGCCGTTGAAGAATACGCAGTCGGGGCGTGCGGTGCGCATGAGCGCGGCGATTTCTCGAAGCGTGCGTGCCGACACTCCGTCGGTGCGACCCGACAGCGTGTTGGCTGCCTTGCGGAGCAGCGAGGTGCGCCGGTCGATTTCGTATACGGCGAGCCGCTCGCCGAACAGCTCCGCGAGGATGCGTCGGTTGAGGTCCGACACCAACTCGCGGCCGCCCCATTTTTTTGCGTCGTAGGCGTTGGTGATGTAGAGACAGGAGGGTGGCTGGTTCATGCTGTATGCGGCATTAGGTCTCCAGGGTCGCCTTGACGACGGATTTGCGCGTGTCGAAAGAGGCGATGCCGAAGAGGATGTTGTCGTATTTGAGGTGTATGTTGGAGGTCTGCTGTGTCAGTTTGAGTCCGAAGAGCACGAAAATGTAGAAGAAGAGCGCCAGCTTCAGCCCGAGCGTTCTGCAATAGGCCAGCAGTTGCGGATAGAAGATCCAGTACGAAGCCATGAACAGATAGGAGATGCGTTCGAGTGCCACGCCGAGCTCCCACAGGCAGGTGAACGAAATGAAAAAGAGCACGTAGAGGTTGGGGAACAGATAGCGGTCGCCCGTGCGGTCCTGCCATTTGCCGTAGGTGAAGAAAACCAGCAGATAGGTGATGATGCGCTCCAGGTATCCGATGCCGAGCGAGTAGGGCTGGGCGTAGAGGTCGCTGTTCAGGTAGATTTCGATCAGCGCTCCGGCGCGTCCGCCGATTATGCCTCCGAGCGCGTTCAGTATCGGGAAAAGGAACTTTATGTGTCCGGCCGTCACGGCGATTCCGACCAGCAGGATGCCGAGCAGCACGACTTTCGGCCAGCGGCGGTGCAGGAAGAAGTAGAGCGGGAAGTAGAGGAGCGAGCTGACATGGAACATCGTGGCCAGCAGGATCATGCCGAAGTATTTCCACGGCTTGCGCTGCTTGAGGTAGGGAAGCGCGAGCAGGAAGATCAGGATCGCCTTGGCGTTGCGCAGAATGTTGAACTCCAGCACGGCGCAGCCCATGACGAAAAAGATCAGGAACGACAGCGCATAGTAGCGCGAATAGCGCCGGAAAATGCGGTCGAGGATGAACAGGTCGATGAACGCCGAGGTTATGTTCCATACGAAGT
Source organism: Alistipes sp. (assembly GCA_009774895.1). Lineage (GTDB taxonomy): Bacteria > Bacteroidota > Bacteroidia > Bacteroidales > Rikenellaceae > Alistipes. The sequence continues at coordinate 7,061 of VSOO01000042.1, forward strand.
AGTTGGGAATGACGCTCTTGCATAATATGGCGTACAGCACGAATCCCGGCTCGAACGCCGTCTCCACGTCGGAGTCGATCGTCGAGAGCGTGTTGCCTGTCCACAGCGAGGGCAATCCCTCGAACCAGGGGTAGTAGCTGATGAAGTCGGTGAAGACGAACCCGCGGAAGCCGATGAAGAACCAGAGCAGCCCGAAGGTCATCCACCGCACGCGCGTAGTCGCACGGTTGTGTTCGAGCAGCCGGAACTCGTAGTTGCACAGGACCGTGAGGACCAGGAAAACCAGCAGGTAGGGTATGGCGTATGCGAAACTGCTGACGGGCATGGTGTCGGGGCTTTAGTCGCGGGCCCGGGCCGTGGCCCGGCGGTTGGCTTCCCACACGGCGCGGCGAGCCTCGTTGCGTGCGAAGCAGAGCAGCCGCGTGCGGATCGTGACGTTCCAGATCGCATCGACCGCGCGGCCGTAGCGTCGTGAGTGGGTGAGTTCGTAGTAGAGCGCGCGGCTCTTCATCATCATGCCGATCTTGCGCTCCGATGCGGCGGCACCCGAAAAACTCTTGCTTTCGAGGTGGATGATTTCGGCCGCGGGGACGGATTGTATTCGGAAGCCCGCCCGGCGTATGCGGTGGCACAGCTCCGTCTCCTCGTAGTACATGAAAAACCGCGGATCGAAAGCCCCGATGCGCTGCAACAGGTCGCGCCGCAGCATCAGGTCGGCGCCTGTGACGTAGGCCACGTCGAGCACGCGGCCCGTGTGGTTGTGCGTGGCGTTGCGGCCGTAGCGCAGCCGCGCCGGAAGATTGCAGCACAGCGTGTTCAGCTCCCAGAAAACCGACGGGAAGTAACGCATGAACGACTGTGCGGGCGTGCGGTCGCCGTAGAATAGGTTGCCGCCGCAGGCGCCCGTTTCGGGGTGGGCGTCGAGGTGGTCGCAGAGCGTCTTGATCGCGTTGCCGATCAGCAGTGTGTCCGAATTGAGCAGAAAGACGTAGCGTCCCCGGGCCCGCTCGATGCCTGCGTTGTTCGCCCGGCCGAAGCCGAGGTTTTCGTCGTTATATATATAGGTGATGCGGCTGTCGCCTGCGAAGTGTTCGCGGCTGCCGTCCGTCGAGGCGTTGTCCACCAGGATGATTTCGAAGTCGATGCCGTGCGTCTTCTCGAAAACGCTGTCGATGCATTCGGCCGTCATCCGGCAGGTGTTGTAGTTTACGATGATGATCGAAACGTCCATGTTCATTTTGTTTTTCCGAAGCGCAGGAGTCCGGACAACTGTCCGGTGCGGTAGCAGATCCCGGCCCACACGAGTACCGAACACGGCAGGGCCGTGCCGAGCGCGAGGAGCGGGTGGGCGATGCCGCGGGCGCAGGCCAGGCACACGGCGGCCGGAGCCAGTGCGATGAGCAGGTTGCGTCCGATGGCGTCGAATGGGAGGCGTGTGAGTCCCTGGTGCAGGGAGTAGGTCACGTAGGCGATCGTCACGGTCGTCTCGGCGCCGAGCAGCACGAGGGCCGTGCCGATGCTCTGCATGCGGGGCACCAGTGCGATGTTGATCGCGAGGCTCACCGCGGCGCCCAGTATCGAGGCCGTGAGCAGTGCGCGGTCGCGTTTCATGGGCATGAGCACCTGGATGGCGAGCACCTGGGCGATGCCCACGGGGAGCACCGCGGGCATGATGAGCCGCATGGGCAGGATCGCCCCCTCGTATCCGGGGCCCGCGAGCAGGTGGATGATCTGCGGGGCGAGAATGATGCTGCACACGATCATCGGGATGCTGAACAGGCACATCGCACGGAACGAACGGTCGATGAGCGCATGGAAGCGCTCCTGTTCGCCGCCCGCGAGCAGCGTGCTCATGCGTGGCAGCATGACGTTGGTGAAAGCCGTGAAGAAGCCGAGAATCACGGTGTAGAGCTTGAAAGCGGTGGTGTAGTACCCCACCTGCGTGTCATCCGCGACGAAACCGAGGAACATGACGTTGAATGTGAGGTACATCGCGCTCATGATCGAGTAGACGCCCAGCAGGAGGTTGCGGCGCACGTAGTTCGTGCCGGACAGATCGTGCCGGCGGATGCGGACGTAGCGGCGGACATAGGCCGTATTGACCAGGGCATTGACGACCACCACGCCGACCGTGAGTATGAAGTAGAGGCGGTAGTCCTCGGGGCGGCGCACGAAGAGGAAGACGCTGGCGACGTAGAGCACCTTCACGGCGATGCTGCGCAGCGTGATGTAGCGGAATTGTTCGATGCCCGTGAAGAACCACTCCACGAGAAACGCGCTGAAGAGGATCTTGGCCGTGCCGATGTAGAACAGCCCGGCATGCTGGTGCAGCTTGGGCACCGCGGCCACGAGCGCCAAAAATACCGCCAGCGTGACGGCCGTGAACATGAGGTTGAGACCCAGGATGTTCGAGAATACCCGTGCGCGGCGTTCGGGGTCCTCCTTCACCGCTGCGATTTCGCGCACGCCGAGGATGTTCACGCCCATCGTGGCGAAGAGCAGGAAGTAGCCGATCGTGTTGTCCGCGAAATTGACCAGTCCGACGCGCTCCACGCCCAGCACGCGCGAGACGTAGGGGAACGTGACGAAGGCGATCAGGTAGGTCGAAAGCGTCAGGACGCTCTTGTACGCGAAGTTCTTTTTGATCGAGGGTTGCGTCATGATATGCGGTCGCGGATTGCGGGTTCCGGCGTTCGGTCGCCGTCCCGAAGCTTCGGTGCGGTGCGGTGCGGTGCGGGTTTTTCCGCCGGCGTCTTTCGCTGCGGTTCGAGCGCTTCGATGAGCGACGGATGGATGAAAGCCGTGGCCACGGCCATCACTCCGGCGATGGAGACCACCACGCGACGGTCGCCGCGGATGCGCATGAACTCTCCCTCGACGCCGGCCAGCAGGCCGCCCGTGATGCGCACGCGGTCGCCGCGCCGCAGTTCGGTCGAGTCGGGGTCGAGGTAGATGTGCTGTTCGTCCGGATTGCCCGCTACGGCGATGAAGTCGCGCATCTGTTTGTCCGGAACGATCAGCGTGCTGCCGGTCGTGCGGTCCGTGATTGTGCGCACCGGCAGCCGGGGGTCGGATGCGATCGTGCGCAGCTGCTCCGCCGTGGTGTGCACGAACAGGAGGTTGTGCACGGCGGCGACGAGCGTGCGCCGTCGCCGCTGGCCGCAGACCGTCTCCTTATAGCGCATTGG
>VSOO01000042.1:10258-10534 GCA_009774895.1 Alistipes sp.
CTTTCGATGCCGCAGGCGTCGAGACGTCGCTTGACGATCATTTCGCGGCAGTAGGTCACGCGCAGCGCATACCAGCTTATGGGCGGATTTTCTGTCGGCATGAATTCCTGTTTGCGGTTGGGTAAGGGCACTAACATAGGACACCAATACGATGCAATCGTTTGGAATAGAGCGGTTTTAGTAAAACGTGCCTGAGGTGCCCGTCCCCGCAGTGCGATCCGCCGTCGCGGTCGGTCGCAATTGCGGGAACAAATATAGGCAAAAATTGCGAAAGAT
>VSOO01000043.1 GCA_009774895.1 Alistipes sp.
CGGCGATGTGACGACCATCATGCTCTGGATGAACGACAACGTGACGGCATGGCCCCTGATGCGGAGTCTGCTCCTGCCCTGCCTCGTCTCTACGGTCATACCCGTACTGCTGGCCTCGCGCGGTCTGCGGGGCACTTTTCCCGCCCCGGCTGCTGCTGCGGCCGCGCACGCCGGAAAACGGATCGCAGCGGCGGATGCCCCGACACGCCGCAGCGCGCGCACCTCTGCCGCCGGAAACGGCAGGAACCCGGGCCGCGGCAAGGCGGACGCCGCGGCACGTGCGGAGGCGGCAGCGCGGCGTCGCAGCCTCCTCTTCCTTGCGGCCGGAGTGGCGGGGCTGCTCTTCGTGCCGCTGTTCCGCAGCCTTACCGGCCTGCCGCCCTACATGGGCATGATGATCGCACTGGGCGTGCTGTGGGCGTTGTCCGAATGGATGAACCGCCGCGTGCCCGCGGATGCCGCGGCGGTGCGCATGCCCGAGGTGCTGCGCCGTGTCGATCTCTCGACGATCCTCTTCTTCCTCGGAATTCTGATGGCCGTGGGTGCGCTCGAAAGCGCGGGGCTGCTGCGTGCGGCGGCCCAGGCGCTCGACCGGGGCGTGCATGAGGTCTTTGCCGTGGCGGGCGCCATCGGACTGCTCTCCTCGGTGATCGACAACGTGCCGCTGGTGGCCGCCTGCATGGGTATGTACCCCGTGGCCGACGCGGCGACCGTGGCCGCGGGAGCCGATGCGGCGTACCGCATGGCGTTCGTGGCCGACGGACTGTTCTGGCGGCTGCTCTCGTTCTGCGCCGGCACGGGAGGCAGCCTGCTCATCATCGGCTCGGCGGCGGGCGTGGTGGTCATGGGCATCGAGCGGATCACGTTCGCCTGGTACCTGCGCCGCATGGCGTGGCTGGCGCTCGCAGGCTACGTCGCGGGCATGGCGCTGATCTGGATCGAACGCCTCGCGGGGTTCTGACACGCGCTTTCCGTGCGGCGAACGGCGTCCGGGTACGGATTTTGCAACAGGAGGAGATGAAATAAAAAAACAACGGAATTATGTATTTTTTGTGGTATCTTCTGATCGGTCTGGTCGCCGGATGGCTGGCCAGCCTCGTAGTCAAGGGCAACGGTTCGGGTCTGGTGATGAATCTGGTGCTCGGTGTGATCGGCGGTCTGCTGGGCGGCTGGATTCTTTCGTGGTTCGGCGTGCTCGCCGTGGGCACCTTCGGCAGCCTCGTGGCCGCGCTCGTAGGTGCGGTGGTGCTGTTGTGGATCGCCGCCGCCATCAACAAAAGAAAACACAACACTCAGAATGTGAATCATGAATAACGAAAAAATCAAAGGGTGGGCGAACTCCGCAGCGGAGAACACCCGCAGTACGGTAGACAAGGTGTCGGACAAGGTGGACCATGCCGCAGACCGCATGGCGGAAAAGGGCCGCGAGGCCGCGAACCGCGTGAAGGAGGGCATTCACAAGGCCACGCACCGCGTGGAGGAGGGCGCCGAGAAGGCGACCGACCGCATGAAGGAGAAGCTGGGCCGCTAATCGGCGCGCCCGACGATCCGAACGCCGGAGCCGGACCTCGCAAAGGGTCCGGCTCCGGCGTATTGCAGTCCCGGGAGAGGCGTCCGGCGACTTCCCCGCTTTCACTCCTCGCAGCATCCGAACTGCGTCCGGGCCGAAAAGCCATCCGCTGCCCGGGGAGTCCGTCGCGTAAACCCGCTCCGGGCGCTGCCCGGGAAGCAGGGCGCCCGCATCCGGTGCGGGGCGCCTCAGAGCAGCCCGGCCTCGTAGTAGATCACGATCTGTTCGATCAGGCGGTCTTCGCCCTCCTTGTCGTACTCCGACTTGAGGTTCTGGCCGAAGACGCGCGATATGCTCTGCCAGAACCCCGCCACGAAGCCGCCGCGGAACTCCTTCAGGATTTCGTAGGCCGTGTACTCCGTCTCGCGGTCGATGAGCTTGAGCAGCACGCGCCCCTGCGTGCGGGTCATCTTTTTCAGTACGGGGGTGTATTCCGCCTTTATCTCGTCGTAGACTCCCTTGATGTAGGCTTTCTGGGCCTTTTTCGTCGGCAGGCGGCACAGTTCCGCCTCCATGTCGGCCATTTTCTCGCGCGCCAGCTGCGCCACGGGGTAGACCTTCTTCACGGCATCGACCAGCTTGCGGTAGCGGCGCAGGTCGATCGGGCGGCTGAAGACGTAGACGGGCAGCACGTAGAACGTGGGAACCGAGTCGCCCCGCTCCTCGACCCACTCGCGGTGCCAGAAGCCCGGACCGCCTCCCTGGGCCGCGGCGCCCGAGGGGGCGAGCAGCGCCAGCAGTGCGACGAAAAGAGCGAGTCTGCGTTTCATGACCGTAAAAAATATTACCTTTGTGCAAATATACCAATTATATCTTACAACGTATGACACGATCGGATATTATCCTCGAAAAGGGTCTTTCGGCCCAGTGCACCGCCGTGGCGGACGAAACCAACTCGGCCGCACGCATGGGTTCGGGCGACCTGCCGGTATTCGCCACGCCCTCGATGGTGGCGCTCATGGAGCATGCGGCCATGACGGCCGTAGCGGCCGCACTGCCCGAGGGAGCCACGACCGTAGGGTCGGAGATCGCGACCACGCACATCAAGCCGTCGGGCGCGGGGGCCCGCATCACCGCCACGGCCGTGCTGACGGCGGTCGAGGGGCGCAAACTCACCTTCAACGTCGGTGCGCGCGACGAGGAGGGGATGATCGGCGAGGGGGTGCACGTGCGCTTCGTGGTCGATCGCGAGAAGTTCATGGCCAAGGTCGCGCCGCGCGGCTGAGTGCCCGGATGTCCGGGGGCCGGGGCGGCGCGCACCCGTCCGCTTTGTCCGCTCCGTCCGCCTGCGAACGGCGGCGGCGCGTCCGGCCCGCAAGTCCGCAGGCACCGCGCTGCGGCCGCCAGCCTGTCCGCACAACGGAAAACCCCGGCCGCAAAGCCGGGGTTCGTCGTCGGGTGATGCGGGGAGGCTACTCCTTGTCGTGGCCCTCCGGGGGGCCCGCCTTGCGGCTGTTGGCCTTGCTGCCGGCGATCGACTGAAGCACGAGGTACTCTTTCGAACCGTAGTCGAGGAAGTTCTGGAGTTCGGTGCGGAAGAGGTCGTGGTGCTTCTCCTCTTCGACCAGGATGTCCTGGAACATCTTGTGCGACACGGCGTCGTTGTGCTCCGAGCAGATGCGCGAGGCGCGGTTGTAGAATTCGATCGTGCTGGCTTCGAGCTCCATCGCGAGGCGCAGGGCCTCCTGCGGATCGTGGATCTGGCGTGTGGCGAACGAGGCGTCCATGCGCACGTCGCCTTCGAGGTACATGATCCGTTCGGAGAACTCCTCGATGTGGCGCATCTCGGCGATGGAGATCTGACGCATCGTGCGCGACAGATATTCGTAGCCCGCGTCTTCGAAACGCACGTGGAAATACATGTACTGCAACGAGGTGGCGATCTCCTTGCCGATGGCATCGTTCAGCAGGTCGATGCTCGTCTGAAATTTGTTCTGCGGTTTGTTGTTCTCTTCCATGGAAAGAATGGTTTTGCCCGAACGATGCAAAACCCGTTCCACGACGATTCCGCTGCGCCGGCGCAACCTCCTCCGCGCGTTCGGAAAAGAGCGGCCCGCGGCGTCCGACGGATACGCCGGAGCGCCGGAGCGCCGGGGGCCGCCCGTGGGGCTGCGCAGGTTCCGTTTGCGGGCGCCGCGGACCGGAGGAGCTTCGCGGTCACTCCGCCGCCCCACGCCACTCCACCGAGGCGCGCACCGCTTCGTGCCCTTCGCAGGCGATGGCGAAGAGCCACAGGGCGTCGTCGCGGCGCTCCCATCCCACGTCGAGCAGGTCGCCGTGGCGGCATTCGCGGAGGAAGTGGATGTCGCACCGTACGGGCCGCTGTGCCGAGGCCGTTTCCACGGGCATGCAGTCGAACATGAGGTCGATGTAGCGCATGGTGTTCATGTGGCGGTTGAAGTCGATGTCGCTGTATGCCACGCGGTGCGCGAGGTGCTCTGCGGGTTCCACCGAGCGGATCTTGCGCGGCTTCTCGGCGGGCGACGGCTCGGCGACCAGGGCGTCGTCGTGCGCACGCCCTACGCCCGACAGGTCAAGCGCCGTGCGGGTGTCGAGGTCGATCATCGCCCACTGCGACACGGCGCGGCCGAACGTGCGGCCCTCGGCGTCTTCGAGGACGAAGTTGCGCGTGGAGAGCACCCGGCCGTAGTCGCTGATCCAGGTGGCGATGCGGTAGTCGTCGTACTGTGCGGGGCGCCGGTCGAGTTCGAGCGCCAGGCGCGAAAGGACCCACGAGCAGTTGTGTTTCGTGAGCGCATCGACGCCGAATCCCTTGCCGTGCGCATCGACGCCCGCGGCGTTGAGCACCGCGGCACCCAGCGCTGAAATCGTGGCGTGCATCGTGAAATCGACCGCTTCGGGCTCCACCCGATAGCGGTAAACGCTTTTTTCTGCCATATTTTTCCGAATCTTGCAGTACAAAGATAGGGTATTTTCGCTATATTTGTTGTCGATCCTGTTCTTCAAAAATTCGTGCGATGAAAAACAACCTCGACTTTGCCCTTACGGTGCGTGAAATGTGCGTCGCGGGGCTGAAAAACCTGCCTGCGGTCGTCGCTGCGGTCGTGCTGTGGGCACTGACCGTCTGGATTCCCTACCTCAATGTCGGCACCACGATCGGCCTGGCCATGCTCCCGCTGTCGATGACCGACGGGAAAAAGGTCAATCCGCTCTCGATTTTCGATTCCCGCTGGCGCCGATGCATGGGCGAATACCTGCTGCTGGGCGTATTGCTTTTGTGCGGTGTCCTTGCGGCCATGTTCTTCCTGTTCGTGCCCGGCATCGTGGTGGCGCTGTCGTGGTCGCTCGCGGGGTTCTATCTCTGCGACCGGGGCAAGAACCCCGTGCAGGCGCTGCATGCCAGCGGCGAAGCCACCTACGGCAGCAAGTGGATGATCTTTCTGGTCACGCTGCTGTTGCAGTTCGTGTATTTTCTGTTCTATACTGCGGCGGTTCAATGCTCCCTCCGCACGGAGTCCGTGGCGCTGGTCATCGTGCTGGGTGTGCTGCTGCTGGCCGTTTTCGCGTCGTTTCAATATGCCGCATCGGCTTCGGTGTGGCGCCAGTTGCGCGACAACGCGGAGTAGACGTTCGCGTAAGGCCGCGGTGCGCGCGAGAGCGCGGTGCGTCGTCCGCCGCGCATGCGAAAGCCCGTTCATCGTGTTCGATGAACGGGCTTCCTGTTCGGTGCCGGGTCTCCAGACGTTCGGGTCTCCGGATTCCGGGTCTTTGAGTCTCCGGGGCGGTTACTCGGCGGCGGTGCGCTGCGTCATCGCTTCGCGCAGCGCCCGGGCGAACTGGTCGGGGCACGAGGTGCCCTTGCCGCGGCAGTCGATGCCCTCCAGGCGGCGGATCGCCTCCTCGGCCTCCATGCCCTCGACCAGTGCGGCGACGCCCTGCGTATTGCCGTGGCAGCCGCCCGTGAAGCGCAGGTCGCGGACGACGGTGCCGTCGAGCGTGAATTCGATGAGGCGCGAGCAGGTTCCCTGCGGGGTGTAGGTGTGTTTCGTTTCCATGTGCGTATTCGTTTTGGGTATGCGGCCGCAAAGATAGCGAAAAACGGTGCCGTTGGGGTGTGCGGCGTGGGAATTTCCGCGCCGGGTGTGCGTTTTCGGCGGTGTGCGGCCCGATGCCGTCGAAAAAGCCGCATCCCCGGCGTGGGAATGCGGCTTGCGTGTCCGTCCGTGCGGGGCGGATTATTTCTGCTGCTGCGGCAGCTCCGAGGGATCGGCCACCACCATGTTCTTGTCGATGCGCAGCGTGACGTTGCTGTCCACCTCGATCAGCAGCGAATTCTCGTGCACCTCCTTTACGGTGCCGTAGATGCCGCCGGCCGTGATGACTTTCGAGCCTTTCTTGAGGCCGTCGCGGAATGCCTGCATCTGCTTGCGGCGTTTTGCTTCCGGGCGCCACATGAAGAGCCACAGTACGAGGACCATGAGGCCGATCATGATGAGCATGCTGTACTGCTGCATGAAGCCGGGCTGGGGTTCGGTCGGAACCTGAAGGAATTGAATCATAAGAGTGTTCTTTTTTAATGTTTGCTTTCGTTTAACGTACAAAGATAGGAATAAGTATGGCGCAAAAGCAAATTTATTTGCGATTTTGCCTGCTCGGAGCATCCGGGGCGCGGCCGAAGCGCGATCCGTTCGCGCGCGAAAGCCGTCTCGCCGCGACCGGGAAGCCAAAGTGCGGCCGCCGATCCGGGATGCCGTGCCTTATGCAAGAGTCATTCCACTTCGGCCTCGACATAGAGCCGGAACGCGCGTTCCGCACCGGTGAAATGCAGCTCCACCGTTTTGAACTGCCATCCGTACAGACCGCCCGATTCGAACGTCAGCCGTGCGCCGCGCTCCTCGCCGGGGAGCAGCGGACGGTTGTCGAACTGCAACTCCGTGCAGCCGCACGAACGCTCCGTACCCGTGAGTACCAGGGGTTTGTCGCTGTCGTTGCGGAGCCGGAACGAGCTCGCGGCCATCTCGCCCGCGCGAAGCCGCCCGAGGCGGAGGGTATCCGCACCGCCGCAGCGCAGCACGGAGTCCGTGAGTGCGAAGCAGGGACCGGCGACGGGGAGTGCGGGGGCCGAATGGCGGCACGCAGTCGCGCTCAGGAGGAGCGCCGAGGCCGCCGCGAGGACGGTGCGGTGCGGCGGAAGGCGGCGGTTACGCATTCTTGGTGTCGAGCAGTCCGCGGCCGCTCTTCGCGATGCGTCCTTCGGCCGTGAGCGATTCGACCATCTTGTCGAGCACGCCGTTGATGAAGACGCTGCTGCCGGGGGTGGAGTAGTATTTCGAGATGTCGATGAACTCGTCGAGCGTCACCTTCACGGGGATGTCCGGGAACGATACGAGCTCGGTCATGGCCGTAGTGAGGATCAGGTTGTCCATGAACACGATGCGTTCCACGTCCCAGTTGCTCGTGAAGCGGTCCACGTATTCGAGGTTCGCGGCGTAGTTCACCAGCGAGCGCTCGAAGAGCGTCTTTGCGAATGCGAGGTCGTCGTCGTTCTTGAACTGCGGCATGACTTTCAGCTCCGTGTGCGAGGGGCGCAGGTTCGACAACGTGCGCAGGATCATCGCCAGCACGAATCCCAGGTCGTCGTTCCAGAGGATCGACAGCTCTTCGAGCGCCGTGTCGAGCGCCTCGTTGTCCTGGAGGAAGCGGAAGAAATTCTCGACGAACAGCCGGTCGTCGGTGAACGACCGTTCGCTGCGAGTCATGTATTCCTTGTAGAAATCGCTTTCGATCAGCTGGTTGTAGAGCGTGCGGATCAGGTCGGGCTGCTGCGTCCATCCCAGCTTGCGGGCTGCGAGGCGGTCGTTCACCGAGTCGCTGTTGGCAAGCACGCGCAGGACCGCATTGTCCACGAATTTGGTGTTCGGGTTGAGGTCCTCGTAGGTCGGCAGCTTCTTCTGGCGGTTCAGCTCGATGCGGCTCTCGGCGTAGCGGACGATTTCGGCGGGCAGCGCCAGCATCTGGAAATAGAGGTCGTATGCCTTGTCTATGGATGCCAGCAAGTTTTTCTCGGACGTCATCATGTTGTCCGACTCCGACTTTATGTGCGCGTAGAGCGCTTTCACCACCTTGATCCGAAGTAATCTTCTGCTCAGCATAATTTTTAGAACGTTTTGTGCGATTCGAAGCGCAAAGATATACAACAATTCACAATTTTCCGCCCCTTCGTGCGAATTTATTCCGCAGTCCGGCCGCTGCCGGCCGCCTCCTGTCCTGCCGGTTTCCGGCCCTGTCGCGTCGTTCCGCACTCCCTGTTCCGTGCCGGCGCCGTCATCCGGATTCCGCGCGCGTCGCCGCCGGGGGCCTTTTGCGGGGGAACGCTTCCGGTCGGCAGGGAGCATCCCTTCGTCCGGTTCTGCTGCGCGGGACGAATTTTTTCGGTGGCGGTCTTGCGCGACATGCACGCATGCACCGCGCGGTCACGGTACGGCGGTCGCGGTGTACGGTGAGGCATGGTCGGAGGTGCACGTGGCTTTTTCATGATGAAACAATATACCCCGAACGGTGTTCGCATGTCGTACGATGCTGTTCGGGGAGTACTTGGGTGACGCCGGAATTCTTGCTGTATTTGTCATAAAGATAGGAATTAAATTCCGGAACCGAAAAAATCCCGGTCCGGGATGCAGTGCTGCGGTCCGGACCGGGATGTGAAAGCGTATTTCTGAAATCGGTTATTCGAGTGATGCTTTCTCGGTATGACTTACTCTTGCGGTTCCAAACCGGCGAAATATTCGGGATGTTGGTTTCGCGTCCAGGTGACGCGCAGCGCCTTGTGGGTCCGGCGAGGGCGTACTACCTCCTCTCCGGTCTCACGGTCCGGGTAAACATATTTCCCGCTAAAGTAATAATCGAACCCGTATAAATAAGCAATATATTCTTTTATGGGCGCGTCGAAGACGATCCGTTCTTCGGATACCTCCACGGCGTGCATGTCCAAGCCGAAGATTATATTTTCCTGGGTTAGATTCGGGGCCCCGAACGTGTCGATAGTCACTGTGCGTGCTTTGTCGTCGATAATTATCGGAGCTGGCAACCTCTGTTGGAATTGGTAGTGTTGTCTCCAGACGAGGTTGTCGTCGAATTTTATCTGGGCTTTTTTGTAACATTCGAAAGAGTTATCGGACGGTGAACCGACATGGATTACATCTATGAACGGCTTAGTATACTCTCCTCCGACCAAATGGAGTTCATCGTAATGATAGGACTGAACGTCTCCGGACACCTCTGTTTTTCCGTTTTCTTCGTATACGAACTGATATTTGATGTCCCAATAGGAGTTGTAGATCACCTCGCTCAGCAGCGGCTGCGCGGGAGCGTCGTCGTTTTTGTCGCAGGAGAGGGCGCATGCTGCGAGCATGGCGAGGCAGATTGCCTGCATTGTGTTTTTGAATTTCATAATATTAAAGAGTATAATAAATCATTTCTTCCGTGCGATAGACTTCCGACACGAGCGTGTTGCTGTTTGTGAACTCGTACCAGCCGTCCAGGTATCCTTTGTATCCGAATCGGCAATGAACCAACCGTGTCTCTTTCTGAATGGTTATTTGCTGGCCGTTTGACCATCCGGGCAAAAGGTCGATTTTCACATCGTATCCGTCGATTACCCAGGCATGTCCACCAGAAATTTCTTCTCCTTTGTAATAATGTCCATTATCCGTTTTTGCCTGGCCGTCAATATATACTAAATTATCGGCATCGAGCATTTTCTTAATATCTTGGAAATTCGCAGCCTTTTCAACGACATTTTTATAGCCGGGGATTTTATTTAAAAATCCTATGGCGAATGAGGTATCAGTTTTTGAAACTGTACTATAATATTGCATATGCACCGATTTTCCAATGTGATACAGAAATTTAGACAACTCCATTTGACATTCGATTGCAGGAGTGGGATTTTCTAATGTACGGGTCAGGAATTGCCAGATCGGGTAATAAGGTTGGGGGAGAAGCGGTGTCGTGTTTGCATTGAATGAATTAATCCCTACATCGTGCTTATGTTTATTGTAGATCATGACTTGTGCCAGCGCCAGTGCGACGCAGCCGACAGGGTAATTGTTTCCGGTCTGTTGATAATAGTACTGATTGAACGGTGACCACTGATCCCACTCCGTTTTCAATTTGTAAAGGTTGATTTCGATCGGCGTCCACCGTGTGCTGCGGAGCGCCGCCGCTTCGGATACTTCGTCCGCTTCGGGTGCGCGCTCGATGGCTTGCAGCAGTTGCAGCGCGACTTTGCCGTTCACGTAGGTCGCCAGGTCGATATCGGCCTCGGCTTCGGCCTCGTCGATGGACTGCTTGGCTGCGGCGAGTGTCGCCGCGTCCATCGAGCCTTTCTCCACGCGTGCCACCACACCGCCCTGGCGGCTGTCGGCACCCACGACGGCGTAACCGCCTTCCGCGAAATTCACGATGTAGGCCAGCGGGGTGTCGTCTGACGTGCGGTTGCGCGTTGCCGTGCCCAAGGCGCTGCGGTGCAGCGTCTCGACACAGGCGATCGTGCGCTCCTCGGCTCGGGTGGCGATGTGCGATTCGTCGAATTCGCGGAGTTTCTCCATGGCCTCCTCTTCCGTCACGAACCACTGGGCGTCGTCCATTGCCGTTGGCATCATGCTATTTGCGGCGTCATCGCGGCTACATGCGGCACAGAGACCGGCGAGGCACAGTGCGAGAAGCAACGCTTTTTTCTTTTTTGTGTGTGTTTGTAAAATTGTCATAATATAAAGTTTATAAAAG
>VSOO01000044.1 GCA_009774895.1 Alistipes sp.
AAAAAGTTTTCTGTGTTTCTTCGCGGGCAGCGGCCGCGGTCTTCGGGCGGAATTGCGGCGGGGCGGCCGGGGGGCGTGTGGCCGGGGTGTGCGTTATATAATATATGTGCCGGACGGAGTGCGCACGACGCCGTGAGCGCCGGAGCCGGAACGTGCACGGGCGCGCGGCGAACGAAAAAAGGGCCGTCCTTTCGAGACAGCCCTTTCGTAAAGGTTCGTATGCGTTTAGCCCAGGAACGAGAGCAGGATACCTGCCGCAACGGCCGACCCCACCACGCCGGCCACGTTGGGACCCATGGCGTGCATGAGCAGGTAGTTGCCCGGATTCTCCTTCTGGCCCTCGGTCTGCGATACGCGTGCGGCCATCGGGACGGCCGACACGCCGGCCGAGCCGATCAGCGGGTTGATCTTGTTGCCCTCCTTGGCGAAGAGGTTCATGACCTTGGCGAGCAGCACGCCGCCGGCCGTACCCATCGAGAAAGCGATGACGCCCAGCAGCAGGATGCCCAGCGTGCGGAAGTTGAGGAACGCCTCGGCCGTGGCCGTGGCACCCACCGTGAGACCCAGGAAGATCACCACGATGTTCATCAGCTCGTTCTGCACCGTCTTGCTCAGACGGTCCACCACGCCGCACTCCTTCATCAGGTTGCCCAGCATCAGACAGCCGATCAGCGGCGCGGCGCTCGGGAGCAGCAGCGCGATGATGACCGCGATGATGAGCGGGAAGAGGATCTTCTCGGTTTTCGACACCGGACGCAGCTGGCTCATCTTGATGTTGCGCTCCTTCTTCGTGGTCAGCGCGCGCATGATGGGCGGCTGGATCACGGGAACGAGGGCCATGTAGGAGTAAGCCGCCACGGCGATCGGACCCAGCAGTTCGGGTGCGAGCATCGAGGTGAGGTAGATGGCCGTGGGGCCGTCCGCACCGCCGATGATGCCGATGCTGCCCGCCTCATTGGGCGCGAAGCCCAGGGCGTAGGCGCCGATGAAGGTGAGGAAGATGCCGATCTGGGCCGCAGCGCCCAGCAGGAAGCTCTTGGGGTTGGCGATCAGCGGACCGAAGTCGGTCATGGCGCCCACGCCCACGAAGATCAGACAGGGGTAGATGCCGAGCTTCACGCCCAGGTAGAGGTAGTCGAGCAGACCGGCCTGCTCCACGAAGACGTCCCAATGCACGTGGCCGCCCGCGAAAAGCGCCGTGTGGTAGAGGTTCGCATCGGGAAGGTTGGTCAGCAGCATGCCGAACGCGAGCGTCAGCAGCAGCAGGGGTTCGAACTTGTGGCGGATGGCCAGATAGAGCAGCAGGAATGCGATGCAGATCATGGCGATGCTGCCCGGTCCCATGCTGGAGATCAGGCCCGCGATGCCGGTCGATTCGACGAAAGTCCGCAGACTCTCCCACACGAAGCCGGTACCGGAGGTTAGCAGAGTGCCCATAGCCTTACTCGATCACGATTAAGTTATCGCCCTCCATGACCGTGGCGCCCTGCTGCACGAGGATCTCCTTCACCACACCGCCGCGGTCCGCGTCGATGTTGTTCTCCATCTTCATGGCTTCCAGCACGAGGAGCGTCTGACCTGCGGTCACCGTGTCGCCCACGGCGACCTTCACGCCGAGCACCGTACCCGGCAGCGGGCACTTCACCGCATAGCCCGACGTGGGGGCTGCGGCGGCGATGCGCGGCGACGGCGCGGCACCCGAGGGGGTGATCATCGCGCTGTTGGCCGACTTGGGGGCCGGAGCCACCTGCGGTTTCGACGCGGGCAGGGTCTTGGCGCCCTCGATCTCGACTTCGTAGGCTACGCCGTTCACCACCACGTGGGCCAACGCCGAGGTCTCGTTTACGTCGTCGATCTGAACGTCGTAATTATGTCCGTTGATTTTCAGTGAGTAATCTTTCATTGTTCTGTTTATTTTCTGTCAGGCAACTGAGTTAAACCGTGAATTTTCGAGTTCCAGGGCGAGTAGGCTCGCTTGATGCCGAGGATGGTCAGCACTTCGGACTCCTTGTCGTGCAGGGCGCCGCGGTAGATCTTCAGCGCCGTGGCGATGGCTGCGATCACCTCGTCCTCCACCTCCGCCACGGCGGCGGGGGTGTTGGCGCGGCGGTAGGTGAAGAACATGCCGAAGAGCTTCATCACGCCCACCAGCAGCATGAGCATGATCACCACCAGGCAGAAGCCGATGAGCGCCACCCACAGAATCTCCGACCAGCCCCATGCGGTCGCTATTAACGTCGTTATCATGGTCGGACGGGATTACAGGGGAATATTCGAATGTTTCTTCGCCGGGTTCTGCAAACGTTTCGTGGCCAGCGACTGGAGTGCGCGGATGATGCGGAAGCGCGTGTTGCGCGGCTCGATCACGTCGTCGATGTAGCCGTAGCGTGCGGCGTTGTAGGGGTTGGAGAACTTGTCGTTGTACTCCTGCTCCTTCTCGGCCACGAACTTGGCTTTCTCCGCCGGATCGGTGAAGCCCGCCAGCTCCTTGGCCTGGAGCACCTCCACGGCGCCGCTGGCACCCATCACGGCGATCTCGGCCGTAGGCCATGCGTAGTTGATGTCGCCGCGGATGTGCTTCGACGACATGACGATGTAGGCGCCGCCGTAGGCCTTGCGCAGCGTCACGGTGACCTTCGGCACCGTGGCCTCGCAGTAGGCGAAGAGCAGCTTGGCGCCGTGCGTGATCACGCCGCCGTACTCCTGGGTGGTACCCGGCAGGAAGCCCGGCACATCGACCAGCGTCACGAGCGGAATGTTGAACGCGTCGCAGAAACGCACGAAGCGTGCGGCCTTGCGGCTGGCGTTGATGTCCAGCACGCCGGCCATGAACTTGGGCTGGTTGGCGATGATGCCGACCGACTGGCCGTTGAAGCGCGCGAAGCAGGTGATGATGTTCTTGGCGTAGCCGGCGGCCGATTCGAGGTATTCGCCGTTATCGACGATAGCGCGGATGACCTCGGCCATGTCGTAGGGTTTGTTGGCGTTGTCGGGGATGATCTCGTTGAGCGAGTCCTCCAGACGGGTGATCTTGTCGGTGCAGACGGCCAGCGGAGCGTCCTCCATGTTGTTCTGCGGCATGTAGGAGAGGAGCTTGCGGATCAGCTCGATGCCCTCGTCCTCGGTATCCACGGCGAACTGCGCCACGCCCGACTTGGTCGTGTGCATCATGGCGCCGCCGAGCTGCTCCTGCGTCACGTCCTCGCCCGTCACGGTCTTCACCACTTTCGGGCCTGTGAGGAACATGTTGGAGGTCTCTTTCTTCATGATGATGAAGTCGGTCAGCGCGGGCGAGTAGACCGCGCCGCCGGCGCAGGGGCCGAAGATGGCCGAGATCTGCGGGATCACGCCCGAGGCCATCACGTTGCGCTGGAAGATGTTGGCATAGCCGGCCAGGGCGTTCACGCCCTCCTGGATGCGGGCGCCGCCCGAGTCGTTGATGCCGATGCAGGGGGCGCCGTTGCGCATGGCCATGTCCATGACCTTGCAGATCTTGTCCGACATCGAGAGCGACAGCGAACCCGCCGTGACGGTGAAGTCCTGTGCGAAGACGTACACCAGGCGGCCTTCGATCGTACCGTAGCCGGTCACCACGCCGTCGCCGAAGGTGTGCTTCTTCTCCATGCCGAAGTCGTAGCAGCGGTGCGTTACGAACATGTCGAACTCCTCGAAGCTGCCCTCGTCGAGCAGCATCTGGATGCGTTCGCGGGCCGTGTACTTGCCCTTTTCGTGCTGCTTGTCGATGGCCTTCTGGCCGCCGCCCATGCGCGCGGTTTCGCGGTTCTCGATCAGTTTGTTGATCTTGTTCTGAATTTCACTCATGACGGTCGGATTATTTGTTTTTGTTCTCGCAAAGCTCGGTCAGGATGCCCTGGGTCGATTTGGGGTGCAGGAAGGCGATGGTCATGCCCTCGGCGCCCTTGCGCGGGGTCTTGTCGATCAGGCGGATGCCCTGGGCCTCGGCGTCGGCGAGCTGCTCCTCGATGCCCTCGCAGGCCAGTGCCATGTGGTGGATGCCCACGCCGCGCGTCTCGATGAACTTGGCGATCGTCGAGTCCTCGGACATGGGTTCGAGCAGTTCGATCTTGGTCTGGCCCAGACGGAAGAATGCGGTGCGTACCTTCTGGTCGGCAACCTCCTCCACTGCATAGCATTTCAGGCCCATAACGTTCTCCCAGTAGGGAATCGCTTCGTCGAGGCTCTTGACGGCGATGCCGAGATGTTCGATGTGTGATACTTTCATGATTCGAAGAATAATTTAAGTTAGTATTGATTCGTCTGCTAAAATAAAGTGTACGCACTTTCGCGCACACAAAGATAGGAATCTATTTCCGAAATAAAAAACGGTTTCGCGCTAATTTTTCACCTCTTTCCGGTACGCAGGACGCGGTGCCGGACGGAGCGCGGACGGCTTCGCGGCACGAAATGCCGGCCCGGGCGCCGGCGGGCCGTTCGCGGCGGACACGACGCCTCCCGCCCGTCCGGAATGCGCCGGGCGGGCGGGAGGCTGCGCGTAGGCGGATCACACGTCGGTCGGGACGGGGCGGAGCGAGGCGTAGATTTCGTTCAGACGGCGCACGATGTGCTCCTCGTCGAAGAGCGCCGCGCGCTCCCGTTCGCGGCGGACGAGCCGTTCGCGGAGCGCGCCGTCGCGCAGGGTGCGGAGTGCCCGCACCAGGTCGTCCACCGATCCGGGCGTGACGTAGAGCGCGGCTTCGGCCGCGGCCTCGCGGAAGTCGAGGCGGTCGCTCAGGATCAGCGGCGTGCCGGCGCGCATGGCCTCCACGGCGGGGCGGATCGAGGCCTCGGCGTGTGTGTCGGGCGTGCAGACCAGCGCGTCGGCCATGCGGAGCAGCGTCCGCCGCTCTCCGGGGGTCGATTCGTAGATGAAGACCGTGCGTGCGGCCAGACCCGCGGCGCGGGCGTAGCCGAGCAGGAAGTCGGCATAGGGGGTGTGGCGGCCGCAGAATACGGCGTGGGCGGCATCCGTCTCGATCAGGGCGTCGATCAGGGCCAGGGGGTTGAGGTGGGGCGAGCACACCCCGTCGGCCAGCACGAAACGGCGGGGCAGGCCGAACTTCCGCCGCACGTGCTCGCACTCCGCGTCGGTGCAGCGGGTCTCGTCGGGCGGGCAGGCGGCCAGCGGGGGCACCACGCGGATCTTGCGCGTGTCGATGCCGAGGCGCCGTGCGAGCTCCTCCTTGGCTGCGCGGTCGAGCGTGATGATGCAGTGCGCCCTGCGGCACGAGAAGCGGCACAGGCGGAGCAGGACGAGGCGTTCGAGGAGCGAGTAGCGGTGCGGATGGCGCAGGAAATCGAGATCGGCCACCGTCACCACGCGGAGGATGCCGTGCAGGTGTGTCGCCAGGGGCAGGGGCAGGCTGCTGCCGTGGTAGAGGTCCGCGTCGGCGCAGCGGCGCGCGTCGGTCACGCACCGGTGCTGCGGCGCGTATTTGGCGAGCAGTTCGGCCAGACGCCGGGCATAGGGCGCCGACGGGGTTGCGGAGGCGGGGTCGAGTCCGATTTTCATGGCAAAAAATCAAGTTGAACGTAAAAATTTCGTCATTCCGGCAAATAATTCGTATCTTCGCTCGAAATAAAGACGCACGCTATGAAACGAGCACTCCTTATTTCCGTACTGTCGCTGCTGGCGGCGACAGGACTCCGGGCGCAGAACGTCGCGCTCGGCGAGCGGGTTCCCGAACTGAAGTCCGTCGAGTGGCTCGACGGTGCGGCTCCGGCGGCGGCGCCCCTCACCTACATCGAGTTCTTCCACTCCTCGAACAGCGAGGCGCTGCGGTCGCTCGACCGGCTGAAGGAGACCGTCGAGGCCCTGGGCGGCCGCCTGCGCGCGGTGGTCGTCATGCGCGAGCGCACCGAGCGCGCACTGGCGATGGTGGCCCCCTACCGCAGCGGGCGGATCGGCGTCGCGTACGACGCCGATGGCCGCATCTTCGACGCGTTCGGCGTCACGTACGTCTCGTTCGGGGTACTGACCGATGCCAAAAACCGTGCCTTGTGGATGGGCAACACGCTGCGGATAACCCCTGACTTCATCGAACAAACAGTGCAATAACCCCATGTCGTTCACCAAGATCAACCACTACGAGAAAGAGTATATAGACGCTCACTGCCACAGTGCGCTCAACGTGACGGAGGGCGTCGCGGAGCAGCCCATTACGAACCCCTATTTCAAGAAGCGCCGGAAACGGGCGCTCACCGTCGAGGAGTACGTGGAGGGCATCCTGCGCGGCGACATCACCGTGTTGTCGCAGGCCATCACGCTCATCGAGAGCAACAACCCCGCGCACTACGCCCAGGCGCAGCAGATCATCGAGCGCTGCCTGCCCCACTCCGGGCGGTCGGTGCGCATCGGCATCACTGGTGTGCCGGGGGCCGGCAAATCGACCTTCATCGAGGCCGTGGGCAACATGGTCACCTCGTTGCGCCACCGCCTCGCGGTGCTGGCCATCGACCCCAGTTCGGAGCGCAGCGGCGGTTCGATCCTGGGCGACAAGACCCGCATGGAGAGCATCACGAACAATCCCGACGTCTTCATCCGTCCCTCGCCCTCGGCCGGATCGCTGGGCGGCGTGGCGCGCAAGACGCGCGAGACGATCGTGCTGTGCGAGGCCGCGGGTTTCGACGTGATCTTCATCGAGACGGTGGGCGTGGGGCAGTCCGAGACCGCCGTGCACTCGATGGTCGATATGTTCATGCTGTTGCAGATTTCGGGCGCCGGCGACGAGTTGCAGGGCATCAAGCGCGGCATCATGGAGATGGCCGACATGATGGTCATCACCAAGGCCGACGGCGAGAACCTCCATAAGGCCGAGCTGGCCCGCACGCAGTTCCAGAGCGCGCTGCGCCTATTCCCGATGCCCGAGTCGGAGTGGCGGCCGCGGGTCTACACCTGCTCGTCGGTGGACCGCACGGGCCTTGAGGAGGTGTGGGCCGGCGTGGAGCAGTTCCTCGAACACACCGGGCGCAACGGCTACTTCACGCACAACCGCAGCCGGCAGAACAAATACTGGATGTACGAGACGATCAACGAGACGCTGCGCAACGCCTTCTATCGCGACCCGCGCGTGGAGGCGGCGATCGGCGACTGCGAGCAGCGGGTGCTCGATGCGCGGCTCAGCTCCTTCATCGCGGCCAAGGAGCTGCTGGACATCTATTTCGGCGAACGCGAAACAACGGAAAAACACGAAGCATGAACCTTATGAAATGTTCGGTCGCGGCGCTTGCGGGCGCTGTGTGTTGCCTTGCGGCCGCGGCCTGCTCCGACGAGAGCACCGTCCCGACCCCGAAGCCTGCGGCCGTCGTATCGCAGATCCGCTACGTGCCCGCCGAGGGCTCGGACGAGGACCGCACGCTCTTGCAGTTCCTCTACGGCGAGGAGCGCCGCGTGCGGCTGATGAACCTCCTCGCGTGGGACGCCGAAGGGGGCATCGACAACATGATTTACGAGTACGCCTACGCCGACGGCCGGGTGGAGCTGGGCGGCCGCGCCGCACCGCGCACGTTCCTGCTCGACGGGGAGGGGCGCTGCACCGAGATCCGCGACGAGCGCGGCCGGACGGTGCGTTCGCTGCGCTACAACTCCAGCGGATACTACTACGAGGCTCCCGCGGACGAAGGGTGGCGCGAGTATGAGTACCACCTCATCGGCGACCGCTGCAACCTCTTCCGGATCGCGGAGTATGCGGGTGCGGAGCAGGGCGACGCCCGCAAGCGGAGCGAAGTGCGTTTCGAGTACGGCACGCAGCCCAACGATGTGAACCTCGACCTCTTCGCGCTGCTCACCGAGGCGCTGCACGACCCCGTGCTGCGGCCGGGGTGCCCGATGCTCATGGGGTGGGTCGGCCTCCGCAACGGCAACCTGCCGTCGGCCGCCGTGCGCGACGGCGAGACCGTCGCCTACCGTTACGAGAACGACGCGGAGGGGCGGCCCGTGCGCATCGAGGTCTGCCGCCGGTCGTCGGGTGCGGCGGATGCCCGCATCGTCGGGGTCTGGCACATCGAATACTACGACTTCTACGGCGTCTGAATCCGCAGTGCCGGAATGCAAAGTCCCGGAACTTCGCTTTTGCGAGGTTCCGGGACTCGTTTATTCGGCGGGGACGTTGGGCGGGGTGCGGCCGTTTTCGGGGGCTTGCTGTTCGGCGGTGCGTGTCCGTTTTTCGGGACTTGCGGTGCGGCGGTGCGCGGCTGTTCGGCGGGACTTGGTTATTCGGCGGGGGCGTTGGCCGGAGCCTGCCGTTGGCCGGGGGGCGGCCGGAGTGTGCGCTGCGGCTTTTGACGCGGTGTCGCGGCCGGGGGATGCGGCGGTCCGGGCCTCGGGAGCGGTGTCTCGGCGTTGCGATGCGGCGTCAGCCCTTGCTGCGTTCGAGGAGCATTGCGGCCAGCGAGGGCATGCCGACGGCGGCCCGCTCGCGGATGTGGGTGTTCGCATTGCGGATCGCGGAGGTGTCGGGTTCGCCCGGGTCGATCAGGTAGATGGGGATGTCGGGGCGCACGTAGCGCACCAGGGCGGCGGCGGGGTAGACCGAGAGCGACGTGCCGACCACGATGAAGAGATCGGCCGCGGCGGCGATGCGCACCGCCGTGTCGAACAGGGGAACCGACTCGCCGAAGAAGACGATGTGGGGCCGCAGCAGGGCGCCGTCGGGCGCCGTGGCGTCGAGCGGCTGCTCCCAGCCCTCGATCGGCACGATGAGGTCGGGATTGCGCTCGGAGCGCAGCCGGGTCAGTTCGCCGTGGAGGTGCGTGACGCGCGACGAGCCGGCCCGTTCGTGGAGGTTGTCCACGTTCTGCGTGATGACCTCCACGTCGTACGCGCACTCCAGCTCCGCGATGGCCCGGTGTCCCGCGTTGGGGGATGCGGCGAGCATTTCGCGTCGGCGCATGTTGTAGAAACCTACGACCGCGGCGCGGTCGCGTGCCAGCGCTTCGGGGGTGCAGACATCCTCGATGCGGTAGTCGGCCCACAGGCCGTCGGAGTCGCGGAAGGTGGCCAGTCCGCTGTCGGCGCTCATGCCGGCGCCGGTGAAGACAACGATCTTTTTCATAATCTCGGTGCATTGCGCACCCCGCGAAGTCGGCTTCGACGGTCGGAGCGCGGCCTGGACGGGGCGCTGTCACGGCAAATATAGGGATTCCGGGCTGGATTTCCAAAATGCCGCGCCGTATGCAATGTTTCGACGGAAAACGAGGTTGTTTCGGCGGAATTGCCTATCTTTGCGCTTCGACCGACCAACCTCCGGCTTATGAAGGAAGCATTCGATATTTTTCTGATCGTCATGACCGTAACGGCCGCTGCGGTGTTCGCGGCGCTCCGCTTTTTCGAGGCGGGCTACGGCTATCTGTTCAATCCGCGCTACGGCTTTCCCGTGCCCAACAAGTGGGGCTGGATGCTGATGGAGGCCCCGGTCTGCGTGGCCATGACGGTGCTGTGGCTCCTCTCGGACCGCACGTGGGAGGCGGCGCCGCTGGTGCTCTTCGCGATGTTCCAGAGCCACTACGTCTACCGCTCGTTCATCTTCCCGCTGCGCATCCGCGGCCGCTCGCAGATGCCGTTCGGCATCGTGGCGATGGGCATGGTCTTCAACACGCTCAACGCCCTGATGCAGGGGGGCTGGATCTTCTTCGTGGCCCCCGAGGACTACTACGACGGCTGGTTCGCGCGCCCCTATATCTATGTCGGTGCCGCGATCTACTTCGCCGGAATGTACATCAACCGCCGTTCCGACGCCATCATCCGCAACCTGCGGAAGCCCGGCGACACGCGCCACTACATCCCGCGCGGCGGCATGTTCCGCTACGTCTCGTCGGCCAACTACTTCGGCGAGCTGACCGAGTGGGTGGGCTTCGCCGTGGCTTCGTGGTCGTGGGCGGGCGCGGTCTTCGCGTGGTGGACCTTCGCCAACCTGGCGCCCCGTTCCGCCTCGCTCTACAAACGTTACGAAAGCGAATTCGGAGCCGAGTTCACGTCGCTCCGCCGCAAGAAAATCATCCCCTTCATCTACTGACCCCATGTCGGAGCTCTTCACCCCCTATCGCCTGGGTCCGGTGACCCTGCGCAACCGCACGATCCGTTCGGCGGCATTCGAGTCGATGGGCCGCCGTTTCGGCCCCACGCAGCAACTCAAGGACTACCACGTGAGCGTGGCCCGCGGCGGCATCGGCATGACCACGCTGGCCTACCCCGCCGTGTCGCGCAGCGGCCTGTCGGTCGACAAGCAGCG
>VSOO01000045.1 GCA_009774895.1 Alistipes sp.
TTGGGTATTCCACAAGCCGGGATTTACGGCCACCTTGATGGCGATTTGTTCCCATTTGGCATCTACACTGACCTTGCACAACAGCTGGCACGTTCCATCCTTGCGTACCTTTGTACGGTTGATATAGAACAGGATGGCAAACGTGCTGCGGTGCTTTATCTCTTTATTCCGAATGTTGTTATTTACGTTCATGGCTGATTAATTTGATATTCGACATACAGGTTAAATGGCAACCGAGAACCGCTCGGCAAACTTGGCATCGAGCATACGGGTGTCGTTCTCTACTTTATCATCTGTCACATGGGCATAAATCTGGGTGGTGCTTATCCGTTCATGCCCCAATATCTTGCTCACGGTTTCAAGCGGGACTCCGTTCGACAGAAGTACGGTTGTTGCGTTGGTATGGCGGGCCTGATGGAATACGAGCCGTTGTTCGATACCGCACAGGTCTGCTATGGTTTTCAGCGCGTTATTCAATTCGCTGTTGCTGTACATCGGCAACAGTTTTCCTTCCGGTGCGGCATCCCGGTACTTTTCAAGGATATGGAGTGGAATATCCAGCAAGGGGACCTCATAGCTGATTTTTGTTTTCTTGCGGGAGGTCTTAATCCATAAAGTGCCGTCCTCGACAGCCACGAGGTCTTCATCCGACAAGCGGCACATATCCCCGTATGGAATCCCGGTAAAGCAGGAAAAGAGAAACAGGTCACGGATATGGTAGAGTTTCCTGTTATGGAGCGGCGTTGACATAATACGTTCCAGTTCCTGCTCCGTGAGATACTTTATTTCCCTTGCGGGTCGTTCCGCCTCATAGCCGGCAAACGGATTGGACGTGAGGATACCTGCCGACTTCGCTCTCCGGATAACCGTCATCAGGTGTGTGGTCAGCAGAAGAATGGTTCCCGCTCCCAGCCGGCAGTCCGTCCGCAGGTGCAGATCATACTTGTCGATAAAAGACCTATCCAACGCAGTGAACGGAATGTCTGAAAGATTGTATTCCTTATTGAGAAACTGCATGAGATGGCTACAAGCATACTTGTAGGATGTGGCCGTGCCTTCCACGCGATTGACTCCGACTTTCTTCTCGAATTTCTTTATGAAACGGAGGAAGAACGCCACCAATGTTTCCTGCCCGTAAGCCATGCCCAAAAGAATACACTTCACCTCCTCGGCAGATACATTCTCCCGAAGGGCAAACAAGTCCTGATAGATGGAGAGTGCCGAAGCGCGTATCTCGTCCAGCTGCCGGTTGATTTCCCTTGACCTTGCGCTCTTCCCCGTGGCACGACCGGAAAGCCATGCCGATTCCGGAGCCGTCATCTTCACGCTGAAGGCCGCCTCGGAATACTTACCTACATTCAACCTGCCCATAATCGGGCACTCTCCCTGCTCGTCCGCTTCGCTCTTTTTCAGGTAGAACGAAACCCTTACATCTTCTTGATTCATAGCTCTATACTTTTAATTGCAAAATTAACCGGTATAGAGTCACTTGTCAGCATGAAAAATATGGCAGAACATAGAAACAGACCCCCTGAAACAGAGAACAATAGGCATATTTGGTCGATACACGGAAAATTTGCGTATCTTTGTTCTCGCAAACAAGGGTTCTTTGAGATGGCAGAGGCGAATTCAGAGTAGTTTCACGTTTCATTTTCGATGTCGTTCGACACTAAAAAAGGCAACGGATAGGTAGCAAAATTACCTCACAACTCCTCGACATCCCGCTTTTTTGGAGAAAGGAAGGATACAGTCATTCAACACCCAATTCCTTTAGTCTCCAACAACTTACTTTATTCCGCCAAAATCTGCCTGAATCTCACGAATTCTTCGTATATTTGCGCCGAAAACGGATTTCCGTCGAAGAATCACGATAAAACGATACACGACATGTACTTGAGAAAATTGCAGCGGTTTCTGGCCGCAATGGCCGCCGTGGCGATGCTCGCGGCTTGCAGCGACGACGACGACAACGCCCGCCTGACCCTGGAGGGCACCACGCTCTTCGTCGAGGGTTGGGGCGTGACGGCGACGATGCACTTCACGAGCGCCGACCTGCGCTCCATATCGCTGAACTCCGTGCCGAAAGGCTGGACGATCGAGGCCGACCTCCCGACCGGAACGCTCACGGCCACGAGTCCCGCCGAAGCGGACCGCGAGCAATCGGACCGCTCGGGCACGGTGTCGGTTATCGGCTACACGATGTCCGGGAAGTCGATCATCCACAAGTTGCAGGTGGGCGGGGTCTCGAAAGAGGACCTCGTGTCGCTTTAGTTCTAGTTTATGGTGTTGACATAGCCCTACACCGTCTACGCGTTCGACCCCACGCTGCGGGGCGAGAGCGGCGAGAAACTCGCGACGGCCGAGGTGCGCATCGTGTGGCAAACGGCGAAGGAGCTCGTGCGCGAACTCCGCTTCGACGGAACGACGGCCACGTTCTACATCGACGGCGAGAAAAACGACGTCGTGCCGGGCAATGCCCTGCTCGGAGCCTACGACCGCTCGGGCAAGCTGCTGACGACCTGGCACCTGTGGCTGACGAACGCCGCCGACTACGGCGAGCAGACCTATGCCGGCGGCCGCACGTTCCTCACGCTCAACCTCGGCGCCGCACGCAATGCCAACGCCACGCCCGACGAGGTGCTCGGTTCGTTCGGATGTTTCTACCAGTGGGGGCGCAAGGAGCCGTTCGTCGGTCCGGCCGCATACGACGCCGCCGACGGCGCCGATGCGAAGATGTACGACGCGAACGGCGAGACCCTCTACCTGACCTACGAAGCCTCGTCGCCCGAGACGGGCACCGCGGAGTATGCGGCCGCCCACCCCACGACCTACATTCTGGGCACCGAAGCCTCGGGATACGACTGGCTCCATACGCCGGCCGCCGAACCCCTGTGGAGCGGCGAGCGCAAGACGGCGAACGACCCCTGCCCCAAAGGCTGGCGCATGCCCTCGGAGCGTGACTTCGAGGCGCTGCGCATCGTGGACGCCGCAGCGGGCAAGGAGTCGCAGTACGGCTGGTACCTGACCGACGGCACGGCCACGGCCTACTACCCCGGCGCAGGATTCCGCACCTACCTTACGGGCGTAGTGCAAAACATGTACAACCCCGTGTCGGGCGTGGAGGTTCCCCGCCCGTGGACCGGCGACTACTGGACCGCCGGCACGCAGGGACGGCTCTCGTCGGCCTTCGTCTTCTGGTTCGACGCGGCCGATCCGGCACGCAGCGGCACGACGCCCTCCGAGTGGCGCCGGCGCGCCGACGGCATGCAGATCCGGTGCGTCAGAGAGTAATCACGACGGTCGCACCTCTTCCACCGCCCCCGCAGCTTTCACCGCTGTGGGGGCGGCTGCGTTTCCGCTCACCGGACCGTTGTCCCACAGAGCCGGCAGCCCAGTCCTCCGCACCCCGAAACAGACAAGCGGAAAAGCACCGGAGATCATCCGGCGGAGCGCACGGACCCCGCCTCGTTACCCGCCCACGGGACCGCAGCGGAACACCGCACTCCCGGTCCAGGCTCCGAAAACGGAATACGCACACGCCGACCGACTCGAAACATAACGTCGCGCCGACTCTGTCCGGCACCGCGCCCCGTCCGGCCAAAACGCCGAAAACGGAAAGTGCACATACCGCCCTATCGAAATGATGCCGCGCCGAGTCTGTACGGTACGGTACGGCACGGCATGGCACTGCCCCGAACAGCTCCGCTGCCCCACCGCGCGCGACATCCGCTTTTCGCGCCGAATTGGAGGATTCCGAAAAAATCGCTATTTTTGCGACCTCGAAAAAAAGACCCACGACATCCATGAAGAAACCGATGCTCCTCCTGCTGTGCGCAGGACTCGCACTCTGCACCGCAACCGCTGCGGCTGCCAACCCCGAAAAACCCGAGGCGGACACCCTCGCCGCCGCACCGCGCTCCTCGTTCAGCATGCAGTTCGGCACAGAACTGATGAGCAGCTACGTCTGCCGCGGCAAGTACCTCGCAGGCCCCAGCTTCCAGCCCTCGGCACGCTTCGCGTGGGGCGGCTTCTACATCGGCGTGTGGGGCTCGATCGACTTCTCGGGCTCGAAAATGCGCGAGGTGGACCTCACGCTGGGCTACCGTGTCGGACGTTTCGACGTGTCGGTCACCGACTACTACATCGCACCGCAAAACATCGAGGGCCGCTTCTTCGAATGGGGCGGCCACGGCCCCCACGCCATCGAAGCCATCGTTTCGTACACGGTGCATCCGCGCGTACCGATCGGACTCTCGTGGGGCACGGTCATCGCCGGCGCCGACATCGGCAACGACGGCCGCCGCAACTTCTCCTCTTACGTGGACATATCCTATCCGTTTACCATCCGGCGCTACGGCGTGGACTGCAAGACCGGCGTGGGTTTCATGCCCTGGTCCACGGAGAACTGCTACGACACCCGCGGCTTCGCCGTATCGAACGTCTACCTCCACGCCACGAAATACTGGACCCTGCGGGGCAA
The DNA here is from genome assembly GCA_009774895.1 of Alistipes sp. GTDB lineage: Bacteria > Bacteroidota > Bacteroidia > Bacteroidales > Rikenellaceae > Alistipes. The sequence goes on from VSOO01000045.1 coordinate 4,481, forward strand.
AATGCAGCTCGGCCTGCTCACACGCTTCATCTGCAACCCCTACCGCGAGCAGTTCAACTTCGTGGGCGGCGTGTCGCTCCGGATCTGATGCGCGGCATGCAGGCGCACGAATCGGGGAGCGGATACGCAGTGGTCGGGTATCCGCTCCGCTTGCTTTCGCACATGCCGGAGCCGAGCGATCCGCACCGCCGGCCCGGTCCCGAACACCGTCAGAAAGAGAGCGCCACGCAAGCAAGCCCCGGCGGCGGCCCGGAGTACGAACGCATACGCCCCCGTCCGACTCAGCGGACGAGCAGCCGGAAGCTCCAGCCCGTCATGTCGCAGGCGACGTGGTCGGGGAGGTGAAAATCCTCTCCGGTCATCGCGTCGCGGTAGCTGCCGGCATAGATGCCCGTGCGGAAATCGGCATGAATCGCATAGGGCGAGAGGTTCATCACGGCCACCACGCGGCTTCCGGCGACCTCGCGCACGAAAGTCATGAGGCAATCCTCGGCGTTGTTGCGGATCTCGACCATCTCGCCGCCGCGTTCGCCTGCCGCCAGCGCGGGGCAGTCGCGGCGCATGCGGCAGAGGCGGCGGTAGAACTCCGTAGCCGGACCGGGCACGAGGTCCGGCAGCGGATCGCGGTCGAAGAAGGCGAACGAACGGTCGGCCCCGACCTCCTGCCCGGTGTAGATCAGCGGCATGCAGCCCGGCGCCACGAAGGTGAAGGCCGCCATGATGCGGGCCGCGTCGCCCAGGCGGGCGAACTCCGAGCCGCTCCACGAATTCTCGTCGTGGTTCGAGGTGAAAAGCAGCCGGAACGCCGTGCGGGGATAGCGTCCGCGGTCGGCGTAAAGCCACTCGCGGACGGCCGGAATGCGCACCTCCTGCCTCGCGCCCTTTTCGAGCAGGTGGAAGAGCTCCCAGCCGTAGCAAGCATCGAAAGCCCCCTCGTCGAAGAGCCACGGCTCCTCGGCCTCGGCCAGCAGAAACAGGTCGGGCTTCAACGCCCGCAGCTGCCGCGCCGCCTCGCGCCAGAACTCCGCGGGCACGAGCATCGCCATGTCGCAGCGGAAGCCGTCGATGGCGTGCTTCTCGATCCAGAAGCGCATGGCGTCGATCTGCCCCTCCCACACCGCGCGGCAGCCGTAGTCGAGTTTCGCCGTGTCGGTCCAATCCCACGGCACGCGGGGCCGGCCCTCCCCGTCGCGTTCGTACCAGCAGGCGGGGCGCTCGGTCACCCACCGCGCGTCGCGCGCCGTGTGGTTGGCAACCCAGTCGAGCAGCACTTTCATACCCAAAGCATGGGCCGCAGCCACGAAGTCGTCGAGGTCCTCCATCGTCCCGAACTCGGGATTCACAGCGCAGTAGTCGCGGATGGAATAATAGGAGCCGAGCGACCCCTTGCGGCCCTCGATGCCGATGGGATAGACGGGCATGAGCCACACGGCATCGACACCCAGGTCGCGCAGGAAAGGCAGGTGGGCGGCCGCGGCGCGCAGCGTGCCCTCGGGTGTCAGCTGACGCACGTTCATTTCGTAGAGCACGGCGCGGTAGCTCCAGTCGGGATGGTTCATCGTTCGCAATCGGTTAGGGGTAAGACAATGGCAGCGGGCGACTGCTCCGACAGGATGCATTCGCAGCCGCCGATGCGGATCGTGAGGGGAGCGCCCTCGCACGCCACCTCCACCCGGTCGTGTGCGGCGCGCACCGACAGCACGCGCCCCCGGAAGCGGACACGGAATGCCAGCGAGCGCCACGCGGCGGGAAGCGCCGGGGCGAACGTCAGCACGCCGTCGCGCACGCGCATGCCGCCGAAGCCCTCGACCAGCGCAAGCCACGTGCCGGCCATCGAGGTGACGTGGCACCCCTCGGCGACTTCGCGGTTGTAGTCGTCCAGGTCGAGCCGCGCCGTGCGCAGAAAGAGCGCATAGGCACGCTCCATGTCGCCCAGGCGCGCCGCGAGCACGGCGTGCACGCAGGGCGAGAGCGACGACTCGTGCACGGTGCGGGGTTCGTAGAAGTCGAAATTGCGGCGCAGGGTCTCGCGGTCGAAATCCTCGGCGAAGAAGTAGAGCCCCTGCAACACGTCGGCCTGCTTGATGAAGCACGAGCGCAGGATGCGGTCCCACGACCACTTCTGATTCAGGGGGCGCTCCGCGGGGTCGAGCCGGTCCACGGTCATCTGCACCTTGTCCAGGTAGCCGTCCTGCTGGAGGAAGATGCCGCGTTCGCGGTCCTCGCCCAGGTAGAGTCCGTCGGCGATGCGGAGCCAGTCGGCCGTTTCGCGCTCCGCATCGAACGCCCGCTTCGCGCAGATGCGGGCATAGTCCGCAGGACGGTGTTCGCGCACCCAGGCCGCCGTCTCGGCGGCATAGCGCATCGACCACCGGGCGATGTAGGAGGTGTACCAGTTGTTGTTCACGTTGTTCTCGTACTCGTTGGGCCCCGTGACCCCCAGCAGCACGTACTGCGCACGGGCCTCGGACCAGCTGATCCGCTGCGCCCAGAAGCGGGCGAGCGAGAGCAGCACCTCCAGTCCGCACGCGGCCAGATACTCCCGGTCGCCGGTGTAGCGGACGTAGTTGTATATGGCATAGGCGATGGCGCCGTTGCGGTGGATCTCCTCGAAGGTGATCTCCCACTCGTTGTGGCACTCCTCGCCGTTCACGGTCACCATCGGATAGAGCGCCGCGCCGCCGCCGAAACCCAGTTTTGCAGCGTTCTCGATCGCCTTGTCCAGCTGAGCGTAGCGGTAGACGAGCAGCTCGCGGGCCACCTCCTGCCCCACGGCCGCCATGTAGAACGGCAGGCAGTAGGCCTCCGTGTCCCAGTAGGTCACGCCGCCGTACTTCTCGCCCGTGAAGCCCTTCGGACCGATGTTGAGGCGCGTGTCGGTGCCCGCATAGGTTTGCAGCAGCATGAAGATGCAGAAACGGATGCCCTGCTGGGCCTTCGCGTCGCCCTCGATCACGACGTCGCAGCCGTGCCACCGCCGCGCCCACGCCGCGGACTGCTCCGCGGCCAGCGCATCGAAACCGATCGCGGCCGCCTCCGACGCCGCACGCCGGGCCGCACCGACCAGCTCCGCCTCGGGATGGTTGAGCGTCGAGCAGATGCCCGCATACTTACGGAGCACCGCCGTGCCGCCGCGTGCGACGCGCACCGCGGCCGTCTGCGCCACGCGCTCCCCGCAGGTCACGGTCTCGAAACGGGCGCCGTCGAGGCGGCACACCTGGGCCCAGGCCGCACCGAAGCCGCTTCGGAGCGTGCGCATGCACACGGCATCGGGCTCGGTCGCCGCATGAGTCCAGAACTTCTCGTCGTAGTTGGCGTCCGCATTGCGCACGTCGGCGTCGATAAACGGAGTGAAGCGCACCTCGGCGTCGCAGTCGGGAAGCGTCACGGCATAGCGCACTACTCCCGCCTCGCGGTGTTCGAGCGGCAGGAAGCGGTCGATCGCCGCACACACCCGCACGCCGTTGCGCATGCGCACGGTCATGCGGCGGCGCAACACCCCCTCGCGCATGTCGAGCTCGCGGCGGAACGACTCCACGCACACCGAGGCCAGGTCGAGCGGCTCGCCGTTCACCTCGACCTCCACGCCGATCCAGAACGCAGCGTTGAGGACCTTGGCGAAGTACTCCGGATAGCCGTTTTTCCACCACCCGACCCGCGTTCTGTCGGGGTAATAGACGCCCCCGATGTAGTTGCCCTGCAACGAGGGGCCCGAATAGCGCTCCTCGAAATTCGCACGGCCTCCCCACTCGCCGTTGCCCAGCGAGAAAAGCGATTCGGAACACGGCACGCGCTCCGGGTCGAAACGCTCCTCCACGATCTTCCACGGATCGACGGTCAAATAATCTTCGGACATAGGTTATCGTTTTTCATTCCATCAAACACACCCCCGTCCGGCCTTTTCGGGACCGCAAGGCGAGGGGCACCGCGACGGCGGCTTCATTTATCTACGCACCGGCGGCATCCAGTCCGGCGGCCAACGCTCCGGGGGTGAAATCCGCGAACGAGGCGATCCGCAGCTCCGCGGCCGCCGTGGCCGCCCCCGTGCCCACACCGACACAGCGCATGCCGGCGCGGTGCGCCGCCTCGATGCCCGCGGCCGCATCCTCGAAGACCACGCACTGCGCGGGCTCCGCACCCACGCGCGAGGCGCCCAGCAGGAAGACCTCCGGATCGGGTTTGGCCCGCGTGAGGTGCGTGCCGTCCACCATGTCATCGAACAAGGGCCGGAGTCCCGTGCGGTCGAGCACGAGCCCCGCATTTTTCGACGAGGAGCCGAGCACGCGCCCGATGCCCCGGCCGCGCAGGCTCCGCAGGAACTCCACGCACCCCGGAAGCACCTCGGCGGGAGTCATCGCCGCGACAAAATCCAAATAGAAAGCGTTCTTCTCCGCGGCGAGGCGCTCACGCTCCTCGGGCGCGAAGCGGCGCTCCATGCCGCCCGCCCGCAGCACCACCTCCAGCGAATCCATGCGGCTCAAACCGCGGATCGACGCCTCGCACGCAGGCGGAAACTCGAAACCCAGCCCCCGCGCCAGACGCGCCCAGGCCAGGTAATGATAACGGGCGGTGTCCACGAGAACTCCGTCCAGATCGAATATGCAGCATCGTATCGTCATCGTATCGTCCGATTCGGGGAGCGCCCCTGCGGCACGCGGACATCGCCTGCACGCTCCATACAAATATAGAAAAAAATCGCCGAAAACCGGCTCCGACGCCGACAAATTTCGAACCGGACACCCGCAACCGCCCGCCGCCGCCCCCTCGTCGAGCCGCGGGCGTTCGACGTACTCCATCGCAGAGGAGAGTCCGCACACCGGCCGCCGCAACCGGGCAAGCGCTCCGGGAGCGGTCCGAAGCATCATCTGCCCGCGAATACTCCGCCCGCAGCCCGCGGCGCAAAGGCCTGCGGTCACTCCGGCCGCAAGCCGCCTTATTTTCGGTTCGTCGAGCAAGCCGCAAACAGCCGGCAGCACCACACCGCAGAAAGGGACCCGAACGAAAATCGCCCCTCCGCACGGGAGGGGCGATGATTCACAAGACCGTATGTCCGCGGACCGCGCGCACGCCGGCCGGGCGACCGGACGCCTACATGCGCTCGGGCACGTCGATGCCGAGCAGCCCCATCGCCGCACGCAGCACCCGCGCCACCTGTTCGGCCAGCTGGAGGCGCATGCGACGCACGGCCGCATCCTCCTCGCGCAGGATCGAATGGTCGTGGTAATAGCCGTTGAAGAGCTTCGCCAGGTCGTAGGCATAGGCCGCGATGATCGAGGGGGCGAAGTTCTCGCCCGCCGACGCCACGACGGCGGGATAGTCGGTGAGCATCTTGACCAGCTCCACCTCATCCGCCACGAACGAGCCGTAAACCCCGGCGTCGGGCGCTCCGTCGAACGCCACGCCCGTCTCCTGCGCCTTGCGCAGCACCGAGCGGATGCGCGCATGGGTGTACTGGATGAACGGACCCGTATTGCCGTTGAAGTCGATCGACTCGCGCGGGTCGAAAAGCATCGTCTTCTTGGGGTCCACCTTGAGAATAAAGTACTTAAGCGCGCCCAGACCCACCATCGACGACACGGCCGCAGCCTCCTCCTCCGAGCAGCCGTCGAGCTTGCCCAGCTCGTCCGACATCTCGCGGGCGGTCTGCACCATGCCGGCGATCAGGTCGTCGGCATCGACCACCGTGCCCTCGCGCGACTTCATCTTGCCCTCGGGCAACTCGACCATGCCGTAGGAAAGGTGGGTGATGTGGTCGC
>VSOO01000046.1 GCA_009774895.1 Alistipes sp.
GGTCGGGTCGGGTCGGGGGATTCCGGCCTAACGGCGGCAGATCGCGTTGAAGTCGCAGTAGCGGCAGGTCTCCGCGTCGTCGCACTGCCGGAACGGCACCGCGGGATCGAACAGCTCGGCGAGCGTCTGCCGCACCCGCTCCTCGAACTCCCCGCTCCAGGCCGCATAGCGTGCGGCCTCGGGGTGCTCGGCGTCCCGCAGGCGCGGCGAGTAGTCGTCGCGGTGCATCTCGCGTACGTAGTAGAGCGCCGGTTCCACGTCGCGCTCCCCGGTGCGGCGGAGCATCATCGCGTAGAGCAGCGTCTGCAACACGTTGGGCAGCCGCTCGGCGCCGCGGCCCTCGAAGAGCGATCCGATGCCGCGGAAGTCGAGGTGGGGCGTGCCGGTCTTGTAGTCCACCACGCGCAGCGCCCCGTCGTCGAGCGAGTCGATGCGGTCGGCGCGCCCCGCGAAGCGGAGCGTGAGGTCGCGGCCCGCGGAGACGAACGGGAAGTCGAGCGCCACGTCCTCCTCCAGGCCGCGCACGGCGAAGGCGTCGTGCGCGGCGTCGTGGCGTACGACGCCGCCCCGCAGGTAGCGTACGACGATATCCTTCACGATCAGCAGGCTGCCCGAGTACTCCTCCTCGCCGGCCGCCGCGTCGCCCAGGCACTCGGCGCCCACGGCGTCGGCCACCACGCGCTCCACGGCCCCCGAGGCCGCCAGCGCGCGCAGCGCCGTGCCCGGATGCTGCTCGCCCCGCACCCGTTCGTAGAGCTCCTGTGCGGCGCGGTGGAGGATGGTGCCGAAAAGCGGGTTGTCCACCTCGCCGGCGGTGCGGTCGTCGGGCCGGATGCGGGCCACGGAGTGGAAGTAGAACTGCATGGGGCAGGCCACGTAACGTGAGAATGCCGTGGGCGACAGGGCCGCGGGCTCCTCCCCGAGGGTCGTGAAGCGCTCCAGGCGGCGCATCGTCGCTTCGTCCTTGGCCACCGTGCACGGGGCCGCGGGCGCCAGGTTCACATCGACGCCCGCTTCGATCTTGTGCAGCGGCTTGCCGCTTTCGTAGTCGAGCTGGTAGATGTAGCGGCTGGGTTCGCCGGTCGATTTCTCGTCGGCATGCGCGCAGTAGAGCATCCACACGCTGCGGGCCCGCTGGATCAGCCGGTAGAAGTAGTAGGCGTAGACCCCTTCGCGCTGTTCGGGCATCGGCATGCCGTACCCCGCACGGAGGTTGTAGGGTATGAACGAGGGCTGTGCGGCGCCGTTGCCCGGGAAGTTGTCGTCGGTCATCGAGAGCACGATGACGTGCTCGAAGTCGAGGTTGCGGGTTTCGAGAATGCCCATCACCTGCAACCCTTCGAGCGGCTCGCCCTCGAAAGGGATGCGCAGCGTGCGCAGGGTGCGCCGCAGCAGCGAGGCGTAGACCTCGGGTGCGATCTCCACGTCGCAGCCGTCGAGCGAGTTGCGGAGCCGCGCCGCATGCTCCAGCACCGGCGTCAGGAACTCCTCGCGTGCGAGGCCCTCCTCGGCGCTCGCGGCCGCGGCTGCGGCCGACACGGCTTCCGTCAGGTAGTCCGACAGTCCGCGCCACCCCTCCGCCGGTGCGAAGATGCGGCGCAGCAGCCCGTTCCGGGCCAGCCGTTCGGCATCCACGGTCATGAGCCGCTCCTCGGCGATCTCCTCCGCCAGCCGCCGCACCCCCTCGGGGTCGTCCGAAGCCACGTAGGGATGGGCCAGCAGGCCCGCGACGTCGGCGTGGTAGAAGACGCAGCGTCCCTCCCGCGTGCGGCGGCGGTGCTGCTGCAAGTCGAGCAGCCGCTCGACGAAGGTGCACGCGAGGCTCTGGCGGAGGGGGTAACCCATCGTGACGTTCACGCCGCCCGCATCCGCGGGCAGGGCGTGGAGCAGGGGCGTGAGCAGGTTCTCGTCGGTGAGCACCACGGCCGTCTCGCGGCCCGGCGGACGTCCGCCCGCCGCACGGGTCAGCTCCTCGACGATGCGTGCGACGTACTTGCACTGCACGGCGTCGGACGAGGCGGCCACGACCGTGAGCCGCTTGTCGCCGCGGAAGGCGTCGTGGCCGATCGCGGCGGCGGGCGGAAAGGCCCGCAGGTTGTCGCGCATGAAGAGTCCCGCCTCCTGTGCGCGGTCGTCCACGTAGTAGGTGTCGTAGTCCCAGTAGAAATCGGCCTGTTCGTGGGTCGCGAGGTGGCGGAAGAGCCGCTGCTCGCACTCCGACAGGGCGTTGAATCCCGCCACCACGTAGCGGCGCGGGCGGGCGAACGAACCCTCGCCCGAAGCCAGGCGCTCGATCGCCGTGCGCTGGATCAGTCCCGGATAACCCACGCCCAGGGCGCGCAGCCGCTCGCGGAACCTGCGGTAGACCGGGGCCAGCGTGCGCCACACGTTGAGGAAGCGCCGCTTCTCCTCCGACAGGTCGCCGTCGCCGAGCAGCTCGGCCCAGAACGACCGCAGGATGCGCACCTGCTCGGGCGTGAGGTACGAGAGGTCGGCCTCCAGCTCCTTCAGGTCGGAGATGTTGCGGAAGAGCCGGTCGGCGTCGATCAGGTATTTGTCCACCGTGTCGAAGTCGCGCAGCAGCGTCTCGCCCCAGAAATAGAAGCGGTCGAAAGGCTCGGGATGGTACTCCGAGTAGATCTTGTAGAGTTCGGTCACCATGCGCACGTCGTCGCCTGTGCGCAGGCCCGACGCTTCGGCCGTCAGTTCGTCGATGGTCAGCCACTCGGGGCGCCACAGGGGCCGCTCGGCCACGCGCGACAGCGCGTCGAGGAAGAAGACACGCGCGCGTTGCGACGGAAAGAGGATCGTGAGCTCCGAGATCCCCGCACCGTAGCGGGCGTAGAGGTCGGCCGCCACCTCGTCGAGAAAACCTTTCATCGGGCCGGCGCGATTTCGCCGCCCGTGAAGGTGCGGTCGATGCGGAGCACGGAGGGTGTGCCCGAGTAGGATATGCGGGCGCTGCCCGCGGTGCGGGCCCGGAGCCGGTCGGTCGCGCATACGGAGACTTCGGCCCCGCCCGAGGCCTCCGCCTCGGCGGACATGCACTCCAGCTGCGCGGCATCGACCTTCGATGCGGCGGCGGCCCCGAGGGTGAGGTAGCGCGTGCGTCCCGCGAGCACGAGGCGGCTGCGTCCCGCGGCCTCCACCTCCAGGTCGTCGGTCACGAAGCGTCCTTCGAGCACGGCGCCGCCCGTCGCGGCGATGTCCAGCGTGCAGGCGCGCACCGTGTCTGCGCACCGGACCCTGGCGCCTGCGATGCGCAGCCGCGAGAGCGTGTGGCAGCGCACCCTCACGTCGGTCACCGTCTCGCGCTTCGACTCGCGGCGTTCGGTCACGTGCAGCACGCCCTCCTTCACTTCGGCGCGGAATTTCGAGGTGTAGGATCCCTTCGTGTCGTAGACGATGCGCGGCGCCTCGCTCTCGGGCGCCTGCTCCAGCACGACGCGGAACGGACCGTCGAGGCGCACCTCGGCGAACTCCGTGAGCCAGCGGCTCACCTCCGTGGCGGCGGGCTCCTGCGCCCGGGCCGCGACGGCGCAAATAGCGATCGTAAAAAACAGTATCGACTTCTTCATCTTCGGAACATTCGTTTGCCGGCCGCCGTTTCCGCGCCGCGGCGGCGCACGTGCGGTTCGGCGCCGCGCCCGCCCGGCGAATGGCGATCGTGAGGCCAAGATACGAAAAAAATCCTGCGCGACGCAAGTTTATTCGCTATTTATCCCTATCTTTAGTCGCTTTTTGACAACTATTCCGTGAGAGCGAAGATTCTGAATGCGAGCGCCGGCTCGGGCAAGACCTACCGGCTGGCCTACGAGTACGTGCGCGACGTGATCGACGATCCCGCGCGCTACCGCCGCATCCTCGCCGTAACCTTCACCAACAAGGCTACCGAGGAGATGAAGTCGCGCATTCTCGAACGCATCCACGAACTGGCCTCCGGAGCCGCGAGCCCCTACCTCGGGCAGCTGTGCGACGACCTGGGGCTCGCGGCCGACACGGTGCGCCGCCGGGCGCGGAACGTGCGGTCGAACATCCTGCACGACTATTCGCACTTCACGGTGCTCACCATCGACAAGTTCTTCCAGCGCATCCTGCGGGCGTTCATCCGCGAGCTGGGCATCGCCCCCGACTACAACACCGAGATCGAAACCCAGGCCATCGTGGACCGCAGCGCCGACGCCCTCGTGGGGCGGATCGCCTCCGACCGCGAGCTGCGCCGGTGGCTCATGGAGTTCGTGGAGGAGCGCATCGAGGAGGGGCGCCGGTGGGACATCCGCGAGGGCATCCTCTCGCTGAGCGGCGAACTGTTCAAGGAGCAGAACCGCGTGTCGCTGGGCGGCGCGCGGCCGCGCGCCGAGCTGGGCCGCATCGTGGCCGAAGCCACGGGCGACGCGCGGGCGACGCGCGACGAGCTGCGGCGCACGGCCGCGGAGGCCGTGGAGGCCATCGCCAGCGCGGGGCTCACGGCGGCGGATTTCCCCTACAAGGGCGCGGGGTTCGCCTCCTACTTCTACCGCATCGCCGCGGGCGCCGCGGAGCCCTACGGCAGCCGCGTGCGCGACGCCTGTGCGGAGGAGCGGGCGTGGGGCAAGCCCGGGAGCGCCTCGCAGCGCATGCGTCCGCAGCTGCAACCCCTGCTGCAACGCATGTGCGACCTCTACGACCGCAACATCCGGACCTGGAACACCGCGGCGCTGCTGCGCGAGAACTACCGCAGCTTCGCGCTGCTGGCCGACCTCTACGCCCAGGTGCGTCAGTTGTGCGGCGAGGAGAACATCATGCTGCTGTCCGAGACCAAATACATCCTCTCCGAGCTGATCGGCCACAACGACGCGCCGTTCATCTACGAGAAGACCGGCAACCGCTTCGAGCGCTTCATGATCGACGAATTCCAGGACACCTCGGCCCGCGAGTGGAGCAACTTCCTGCCGCTGCTGGAGAATGCCATGGCGCAGTCCGAGACGCAGAGCGTGCTGCTCGTGGGCGACATCAAGCAGTCGATCTACCGCTGGCGCGGAGGCGACTGGCGCATTCTCCACGCCGGCGCGCGCCGCGCGCTGGGCGCCGACGCCACCGAGACGGTGCGTCTGAGCGACAACTACCGCAGCCTCGGGACCGTGGTGGACTTCAACAACCGGGTCATCGGCCGTGCCGTGGCCGCGGACAACGCGCGGCTCAACGCCGAGCTGGCCCGCGCGGCGGACGGGGGCGGCCTCGACGCCGGCCTCTGCCGCTCGCTCAGCGACACGCTGGCCGACGCCTACCGCGGCCACGAGCAGCGTGCCGCGCGGCATGCGGACCGTCCGGGCTACGTGCGCGTGGCCGACTACGCCGACGAGCCGCCCGTGGTCGAATGCATCTGCGAGGTGCTCGACCGCGGATTCCGGCCCCGCGACATCCTGATCCTCGTGCGCACGAACGCCGAGGGGGTGCGCATCGCCGAGCGGCTGCTCGACTTCAAGCGGCGGAACAGCGACCCCCGCTACCGCTTCGACGTCATGACGCAGGAGGCGCTCGTGGCGGGCAAGGCCCCCGTGTGCGCCTTCCTGGCCGCCGTCATGCGCCTGGCGCTCGACCCCGGCGACCGCATGCACCGTGCGGTGTACAACGACTACCTCGCACGTCCGTTCGATGCGCCGCTGTCCGACGGGGAGCGCGACTTCTGCCGTTCGGTGCGCCTGCTGCCGCCCGCCGAGGCGTTCGAGCGCATCGTCATGCGCTACGGCTTGCAGTCCCGGCGCGAGGAGACGGCCTACCTCCAGGCGTTCCACGAGGCGGTGATCCGCTGCTGCACCCGCCGCACGGCCGACCTGCCGCTCTTCCTCGAATGGTGGGACGAGACGGGCAGCCGTCAGTCGCTCAGCGTCGAGCGGAGCGAAACCACGGTGGGTATCATGACCGTGCACAAGGCCAAGGGACTCCAGAACAAGGTCGTGATCATTCCCTACTGCTCGTGGCCGCTCGACCCCGAGGCGAGCCGTCGCCCCGTGGTGTGGGGCGAGTCGGACGACGCACGCACGGGAGCCCTCGGCCGCTTTCCGGTGCGCTACCGCAAGGACATGGCCGAGTCGCACTTCGCCGCGGCCTACTACCGCGAGCTGGTCTACACCCATGTGGACAACATCAACCTGCTCTACGTGGCCCTTACCCGTGCCGAGGAGGCGCTCTACGTCTACGTGCCGGTGAAGTCGCGCCACAGCCGCCATGCGGGGACCCTCGTGCGCGAGGCCCTGGCCGGGGCGGACGGCGCGGGCTCCGCGGAGGAGGGCGGGATGCGTGCGGCGGCGGGCGACGACGGCCTGAGGGTCGCGGAGTGGGGCCGCGCCGCAGGTCCGGTGCCGGAGCCGGCGGCGCGCGAAGGCGGCGGCGTGCTCCACACGGTGCTCGACGGCTATCCGACCTCCGTTCCCGACCTCAGGCTGCGGCTGCCCGCACAGCGATACACGGAGGACGGGGCGGGCGGCGAGCTGGCGCCCCGCCGCCTGGGCATACTGATGCACAAGGCGTTCGAGAACGCCTCGACCGAGGAGGAGATCGTGGGCGCCATCGATGCCATGCGCACCGACGCCCTCGTGTCGGAGCCCGAGGCCGCGGCGCTGCGTCGTGCCGTGGCCGCGGCGCTGGAGGATGCGCGGGCCGCCGAGTGGTTCCGCGGCGACTGGGACGTGGTGCGCAACGAGCACGACATCGTGCTTCCGGGTGACGGCCGCCGCCGGCGCCCCGACCGCGTGATGACGCGCGGCCGCCGGGCTGTGGTCGTGGACTACAAGTTCGGCGAACTCGAACCCGAGAAATACCGGCGCCAGATCCGCGAATACGCGGAGCTGCTCCGGCAAATGGGCTACGAACGCACGGAGGGCTATCTGTGGTTCGTGCGCCTGCAACGCATTGAAAAAGTAGTTTAGTGATGGATTTCGGCATATTGGACATCATTCCGCGCCCGTACCGCCGCCGGGGGCTGTGGGTCGCGGCGACGATTTTCGTACGGGCGGTGCTCAACTTTCTGGGCCTGGCCCTGCTGCTGCCCGTGCTGCTGCTGCTGCTCGACACGGACAGCATCCGCAGCGACCGCTACCTCTCCGCGGTATACGACTGGGGCGGCTTCACCGACGAGCGCTCCTTCGTCTGCGCCGTGTGCGCGGCCGCCGTGGGGGTGATCGTGGTCAAGTGCCTCGCGAGCATGGCGCTCTACCGCTCCGAACGCGACTATGTGTACGCCCTCTACGCCTGCCTGTCACGGCGTCTCTACGTTCATTACCACGACCGCGGCCTGGGCTTTCTGAAGAACGCGAACTCCGCGGTGCTCATGCGCAACGTGAACGTGGTGTGCCTCGCGTTCGTGACGGGCGTGCTCCGGCCGATGGCGGCCATCGTCGGCGAGGCGATGCTCTTCCTGCTGCTGCTGGGCGCCCTGGCTGTCTACGATCCGACGGCCGCGCTGCTCACGCTGGCCGTCTTCCTGCCTGCGGGGTGGCTCTACTACCGCATGATCCGCAACCGCCTCGGCCGCTACGGCGACCTGGAGAACCAGGCCCACCGCCTCAAGGCGCGCATCGTCACCGAAACGTTCCGGGGCTATCCCGACATCGAGATCGGCAACGCCTTTCCCTCCATGCTGCGCCGCTTCGACGAGGCCACGCACGAGATCGTGCGCACGCGTTCGAAGGAGGCGACGCTCTCCGTGCTTCCGCAGATGATCACCGAGATCGGGCTGGGTGCGGGCATGGTGCTGCTGGTGCTCGTGGGGATGGACGGGGGCGGCGAGCGCATGCGGATACTCTTCGGCATCTTCGCCGTGGGGGCGCTGCGCCTCATGCCTTCGGTGCGCAGCGTCATGTCGAGCTGGGCCTCGATCAAATTCAACCGCTATACCCTCGACGTGCTGCGCGAGGTCGATCTGGACCGCGAGGAACCCCTGCGGTCCGAGGATGCGGAGCGGCTTCCGCTGCGCTGCGGCATCGACGTCGAGCACCTCACGTTCCGCTTCGCCGATGCCGACCGCGATACGCTGCACGACGTGTCGTTCACCGTGCGCAAGGGCGAGCGCGTGGGCATCCGCGGGGCTTCGGGCAGCGGCAAGACCACGCTTTTCAACCTGCTGCTCGGGTTTTACGCCCCCACGGCCGGACGCATCGCCATCGACGGCGTGCCCCTCACGGACGAGAACCGCCGCCGCTGGCAGAATACCGTGGGGTACGTGTCGCAGAACGTCTTCATCGCCGACGGCACGCTGCTGGAGAACGTCGCCCTCGGGCTGCCCGCAGCGGAGATCGACCGCGCGCGCGCCGACCGCGCTTTCGCCTCGGCCCGCATGAAGGAGTTCATCGACACCCTGCCCCTGGGCATGGATACCCCCATCGGGGAGTGCGGCTGCCGCCTGTCGGGCGGTCAGCGCCAGCGCATCGGCATCGCCCGTGCGCTCTACAAGCAGGCCGACGTGCTGCTTTTCGACGAGGCCACCTCGTCGCTCGACTCCCGCACCGAGGAGGAGGTGAACCGCTCGATCGAAGCCCTTTCGGCCGAGAACAGAGAATTGACCATCATCGTGATCGCACACCGCGACAGTTCGCTGGAGTACTGCGATCGCATCATAACGACTGAAGAATAGACACGCTCATGGATTACATCATCGCAGGATACCGGATCCGCATCGAGGGCGAAGGCCGCGACAACGCCTTCGCCGCCGCACTCCGGCCTTTCCTCGCCCCCGACGGCGACACGTCGGAGCCCGTACTCCGGCTGGAGACCGGCTGCCGCATCGACCCCGCGGATTACGGGTGCACCGAACTCCACGCCTTCGCGTTCGACGATGCCGATGCCGACTGCACCTTCGCGCGCCATGCCGGCGGCTACCTCTTCACGATGGCGCCGCGCGACGGCCGCGAGCCGGTACGCTACGTCACGCACGACGGGTCGCCGCTCGTGCGCAGCAACATCGGCCGCGACGTCTCGATGTACCGCTTCGGCCTGTGGATGATGTTCGGCCTGGCGCTCAATCCGCTGCACGGCGTGGCCGTGCACTCGTCGGTGATCCGCCGGGGCGACGGCGCCGTGCTCTTCCTCGGCGAGTCGGGTACGGGCAAGAGCACCCACACGCGGCTGTGGCGGCAGCATATCCCGGGTGCCGAGCTGCTCAACGACGACAGCCCCGTGGTGCGCATGACCGACGGAACGCCCACCGTCTACGGCACGCCCTGGAGCGGCAAGACACCCTGTTACAGGAACGAGCATTATCCCATCCGCGCCATCGTGCGTCTGAGCCAGGCGCCGCACAACCGCATCCGGCGCCTGCCGACCGTGATGGCCATCGGGGCGCTGCTGCCCTCGTGCCCCCCGGCTTTCGCCTACGATGCGGCGTTGCAGGACCATGTCTGCGCCACGCTCTCCGACATCCTCGTCCGGGTGCCGGTCTACCACCTCGAATGCCTGCCCGACGAAGCGGCGGCCCGTCTCTCCTTCACGACCGTTTTCGGTACCGGCGACGATGCGGCTGGGCAATGACCTCTTCTTCGCCGAGATCGAACGGCTGCTCGGCGAGGGCTCCGAGGTGCGGTTCCGCATCCACGGCTTCAGCATGCGCCCCCTGCTGCGCAACGGCCGTGACACGGTGGTGGTAGCCCCGCGGGGCGAGGCGCCGCTCCGCGTGCTCGACATCGTGCTTTTCCGCTACCGCGGCCGGCATGTGCTCCACCGCATCGTGCGCATCGAGGGCGACCGCCTCACGCTGGCGGGCGACGGCAATTACCGCATCCGCGAGCAGTGCTCCGCGGCGGATGTCGCGGGCGTGGTGCGGCGCGTGGTGCGCCCCTCGGGCCGCGAGATCGACTGCGCGTCGCGGGCGTGGAGGCGCATGTCGCGCTGCTGGCTGCTGCTGCCGCCCCTCGTGCGGCGCGGCATCCTCGGCGTGCTGGCCCGCCTGTGATG
>VSOO01000047.1:0-3509 GCA_009774895.1 Alistipes sp.
GCATTGCGGCGGGGTTCGCGGGGGGGGGCGGAGAACGCGGTTCGGTTGTTTCTGTTTCCGATATTTTTTTGAGTTGCGGCTCTTTACGAGCCGCGCGGGCCGCAGCCGCGCAGCAAAAGATAAGCGCACTTGCATTTGCGCACGATTTTTATTATATTTGCATAAAGACAATCCGCGACACCATGTTTCCGATCCTCGCACACACAGCCATCGAGCTGCCGCTCGAAGACCCCATCCTGAAGTTCATGCTCATCATGGCCATCGTGCTGGCCGCGCCCCTGCTGCTCAACAAGCTCAAGGTGCCTTACCTGCTGGGGCTCATCATCGCCGGCGCCGTCATCGGCCCCCACGGCCTGAACCTCGTGCTGCGCGACAGCAGCATCATTCTCTCGGGCACGGCCGGACTCCTCTACATCATGTTCCTCTCGGGGCTGGAGATGGACACGGCCGACTTCCGGCGCACGGGGTGGCACAGCCTGGTGTTCGGGCTCTACACCTTCTCGATCCCGATGCTCGTGGGCATCCCCGTGGGCTACTTCGTCCTCGGCTTCCCGATCCACTCGTCGGTGCTGCTGGCCGGACTGTTCGCCTCGCAGACGCTCGTGGCCTACCCCATCGTGAGCAAGCTGGGCATCACGCGCGACAAGGCCGTGACGCTCGCCGTGGGCGGCACGATCATCACCGACATGCTCGCCCTGCTGGTGCTCACCATCGTCGTGGGCACGGCCACGGGCAGCGCCGACACGGCTTTCTGGTACCGCCTCGGAATCTCCGTGGTGCTGTGCGTGGCGGTCATCCTGCTGCTCTTTCCGCTCATCGGCCACTGGTTCTTCCGCCGCTGCACCGACAGCGTGTCGCAATACGTCTTCGTGCTGGTCATGGTCTTCCTCGGGGCTTTCCTGGCCCAGCTGGCGGGGCTCGAACCCATCATCGGGGCCTTCCTGGCCGGACTGGCCATGAATCCGCTCATCCCGCGCACCTCGGCCCTCATGAACCGCATCGAATTCGTGGGCAACGCCGTATTCATCCCCTTCTTCCTGATCGGCGTGGGCATGCTGATCGACTACCGCGCCTTCTTCAAGGACTGGCAGACGATCGAGGTGAGCGCCGCCATGATCGTCGGCATCACGCTGGCCAAGTACCTCGCGGCCGTGCTCACGCAGAAGACGTTCCGCCTCACGCGCGACCAGCGCACACTGCTCTTCGGCCTGAGCAGCGCCCACGTGGCGGCCACGCTCGCGGCCGTCATGGTGGGCTACAACGTCGTACTGGGCCACACGCCCGACGGCGAGCCGATCCGCCTGCTGAACGAGAGCGTGCTGAACGGCACCATCCTGATGATCCTCGCCACGTGCGCCGTATCGACCTTCGCCACGCAGCGCGGCGCCCACAACATCGCCGCCGGACGCACGCACAACGACGAGAAGCCCGCCGCGAGCGAGCACGTGCTCATCCCGCTGTCCAACACCGCGAGCGTGAACGAACTGATCGGCCTGAGCATCGGCGCCACGTCGCTGCGCAACCGCAGCCTCTACGCCCTCAACGCCGTGGACAACCGCACGGACGACCCCGAGGTGCAGAAACGCGCCCGGGGCATCCTCGACATGGCGGCCTCGACCGCAGCGGCGGCCGACGTGCACATGCACCGCCTGCTGCGCTACGACGTGAACATCGTGAACGCCATCACGAGCGTGGTGCGCGAGCGCAACATCACCGACATCGTGATGGGCATGCACCGCGAAAAGGCCGTGTCGGCCCTCGCGGCGGCCTTCCCCTCCGTGCTGGGCCAGCCGGTCGGCCCCTCGCTGGGCAAGACGCTGGCGGCCGTGCTCGCGCAGAGCAACGTGACCACCCTGGTATACCGTCCGCTGCAACCCCTGGCCACCATCAAGCGCCATGTGGTCTTCGTGCCGCGCCGCGCCGAGAAGGAGGCCGGATTCCACCTGTGGCTCGACCGCGTGCGCAACATCATCCGCAACACGGGCGGCAAACTGGTCTTCTACGCCCCCGCCGCCACGCTCGAAGCGCTCAGCAAAGGGCGCAAGGCACGGCAGATCACCGACGTGGAGTACAACGCATTCGAGGCGGGATGGGAGGAGATGCCGCGCATCCTGTGCACGCTGAAGCGCAACGACTGCCTGTGGTTCGTCATGAGCCGCCGCGACCGGCTGTCGTACCAGGCGGCGATGGGACGCATCCCCGGCTTTCTGGACGATTACGCCGACGACAACAGCTGCGTGCTGATCTACCCCGTACAGGCGGGCGACACCGAAAAACGCTTCATGGCCTGACGCGCCCGGCAGGCGCAACCGCCTGCTGCTGCGGGGCTCAGCCGCGCTCCCCGTCGATCGAACGCCGGACCAGCTCCAGATAGTAGCGGGCCACGACGGCATTGATCATGTGGCCGCCCGAGGCGTTCATGCGCCGGATACCGGGGAATCGCGAGGGAGGGGGAACTTTCCGCTTCAGGATGCGCACCACATCGTCGAAAGCGTTGAAGTGGGCGGCGGGACGCAACCGCCGGACAAGCCCCCGCACGCGACGCACGCAGCGGAGCGCGAAAGACGGGCACAGGCTCTTGACCGCACGGCGCAGCGCCCCGCCCGGCGGCACGGGGACCGGCTTGCGGAACGGCACGTCGAAGGGTTCGAAATAGTACTGGAAAAGGAATTCGTCGTAAAGCTTCGATCCGATTTTCGTCTCCCAGGGAACCGAGTACCACAGCAGCTTATAGTGCATCTCGCACAGCGGCAGCCGCCAGTCCAGCCCCCAATATTCGTAGACACGCACCGCGTTCACAAGAAAATTCGCGCCCCGCACCCGAAAGACCCACGTGATGTAGTCGTCGAGCAGCGCATCCGCCGAGGGGTACTCCCTGCCGCGGAACGAGCGCTCCAGCCGTTCGAGCAGCCGCGCCCTCCGGGAGGCGGTCGGCACATTCTGGTCGTAAAACGCGTCGTAGACCAGGCGGCTCGCGGCCGCACCGTCCCACCGCGCCGCGGGGTCGTCGAAGAGCGTGCGGGGCAGCCAGCAGCCGCCCATGTCGCCGACGTGCCCCGGCAGGACGACCATGCCCTCGCGCAGCACGCCCCGCCGGCGGAGCTCCATTACGGCCGGAAAGTCCTGGAAATGGGGATTGGCCGTAAGATTGCCCGAGAAGGCGCAATAGTCGTCGAACGCGGGGCTTTCGAGAAACCGCCGCCAGGTTTCGGACGTATACTCCACGTAGTGCCACTCATAGCCCAGCCGCTCGGCAACCTGCCGCGACACCTCCACCTCGAAGCTGTCGCGGCGCCCGTAGGTAAAGCACACGACGTCGCGCAGCCCGAACTTGCGGCACAGACACGCGATCAGGCGCGAATCGTAGCCGCTGCTCAGCGGCAGCAGCACGGGGCGCCCGGCGATCGTTCCGAGCATCCGCCCGAAGCCCTCCTCCAACACCTCGGCCGCACGGCGCTTCACGGCGTCGAAATCCGTGAGCTTGCATGCCGACGCATATTCGGCATAGG
>VSOO01000047.1:3519-9858 GCA_009774895.1 Alistipes sp.
ACGCAGGTTCCCGCCGCGACGCTCTTCACGCCGGCGAGCAGCGTCGCGTCGCCGCTCAGATAACCGGCCGCAAGCAGCTCGTATGCCGCATCTTCGTCGAGACCCCGAGGGGGGGGGAATTTTTGACCGTCGCGCAGCCCGCAGGCCCCGTGCGGAACGATTCCGGCATGCCGACGTCCGTGACGGTCGCGGCGCCGTCGCGCACGGCATAGAGCAGCGGATAGGTGCGCATGCGGTCTGCGACCAGCACCAGCCGTCCGCCGCTTCGCACCACAGCGGAGAAGTTGCCGTCCGCAGCATGCAGAAATTCGCACAGCGCTTCGCAGTCATCGCACCGCTGCAAGCGCTCGTACAGCGCCGCACCCTCCAGCACACCGGCCTGCGAGGCATAGACGAACCCCTTCACCGCACCGCCGTCGGGAAATCGCGTCCAGCGCTTTCCCGCATCGTTTTTCAAGCAGATATCGTACATGATCTCAAAAGGGTACCGGACGAAAAAGAGGTACGGTACGGCCGCAAAAATAGGCCATTCCGTGCGATGTTCCAACTTTTCCGGGGCCGATTTCCGCCTCCGGGCGCCCGGTTCCCGCAGGCCGCATCACCGGAGCCCGCACGTCTTGCCGGCCGGCCTCGCACCGCCACCGCCTCTCCCGGACACACACACTCCGCACGCGAATTCCCCGGTGCGGCCCCCCCCGCACCGCAGCCCGAAAAGCCCCGACCGGCGGCAGAAGTTTCGCATTTCGTTTTTTTTTCGTAACTTTGCGGCTTCGAATACGATTAAAACCCGAACAAGCACCCTATTATGAGCCTTGCAGCAATCGTCGGACGTCCCAACGTGGGCAAAAGTACGCTCTTCAACCGTCTGGTCGGACGGCGACAGGCAATCGTGGACTCCACGGCCGGCACCACACGCGACCGCCACTACGGCAAAACGGACTGGAACGGAAAGGAGTTCTCGATCATCGACACGGGCGGTTACACCGTCAATTCGGAAGACATATTCGAGGACGAAATCCGCCGCCAGGTCATCCTGGCCATCGAGGAGGCCGACGTGATCCTCTTCCTGGTCGAGGTCGCCACGGGAATCACCGACCTCGACATGATGATGGCCGACATGCTGCGGCGCAGCTCGAAAAAGGTGCTGCTCGTGTGCAACAAGGTCGATAACAACGACCAGATCTACGCCTCGCACGAATTCTACTCGCTCGGCCTGGGCACCCCCTACTGCATCAGCTCGATGAGCGGCAGCGGCACGGGCGACCTGATGGACGCCATACTCGAAGCGCTGCCCGCCGACGTGCGCAGCGACGAGGAGGAGGACCTGCCCCACATCACCATCGTGGGCCGTCCGAACGTGGGCAAGTCGTCGATGACCAACGCCCTGCTGGGCCAGGAGCGCAACATCGTGACCTCCATAGCAGGCACCACGCGCGACTCGATCCATACGCGCTACAACAAGTACGGCATGGATTTCTACCTCGTAGACACGGCCGGCATGCGCAAGAAGGGCAAGACGATGGAGGACCTCGAATTCTACTCGGTGATGCGCTCGATCCGCGCCATCGAGGAGTCGGACGTCTGCATCCTGATGCTCGACGCCCAGCAGGGCCTCGAATCGCAGGACCTCAACATCCACAACCTCATCGTACGCAACCGCAAGGGCTGCGTCATCGTGGTGAACAAGTGGGACCTGATCGAGAAAGAGAGCAACACGATGAAGGAGTGGCGCGAGTTCCTCGAAAAGCGCCTCGCGCCTTTCAACGACATTCCGATCATCTTCACCTCGGTACTCAACAAGCAGCGCATCCTCGACGTGTTGCAGACCGCCATACGCGTGCACCAGTCGCGCAAGCGCCGCATCGCCACCTCGGAGCTCAACGAGTACTTCCTGCCGATCATCGAGAACTGGCCGCCCCCCGCAACCAAGGGCAAGTACATCAAGATCAAGTACGTGACGCAGCTTCCGACTCCCACGCCGCAATTCGCGTTCTTCGTCAATCTGCCGCAGTACATCAAGGAGCCCTACCGGCGCTTCCTCGAAAACAAGCTGCGCGAGCAGTGGGACTTCTCGGGCGTGCCGATCCAGATCTACTTCCGCCAGAAGTAGTCACCCGGCAGGATGCGGGCTCGACACTTCGCCCGCATCGCATTCCGGACGCGGAGGCCGCAAACGGAAAAAATTCGGCAAAAAAATCCGCAAAGCATTTGTCGGGAACGAAAAAAGCGCTATATTTGCACCGTCGAACCGACAATCGGGGGATTAGCTCAGCTGGCTAGAGCGCTTGCATGGCATGCAAGAGGTCACGAGTTCGAATCTCGTATTCTCCACTTCGATCCGAGACAACTCGGAGACAATCAAAGACAAATCCCGCAAAATCAAGGTTTTGCGGGATTTTTCATTTCTTATTGAAGACATCCGAAAGACACGAAAAAGCCCCGTTCGGACAAAGTCGCGTTACTAAAACCGTTACTAAAACGGCTTGTGGATTTTAGTAACGATTTACGGCACAAATCGCTGATTTGTCGTCTGTTGTCTTAAAAGTGTCTGCTCATAAACCAATTATTAACCGTTCCTTTGCCGGTGGCGATCGTTACTGAAATCGCCCGGCAAGAACAAAACGAGAGGTATTATGAGCAAAAGCACATTCACGATTCTTTTCTATGCTCGAAAGAATCAAGTAAACAGAATGGGAAAGGCGGGCATTATGATCCGCGTCCCTGTCAATGGCGAATCCGTACAGTTCAGCTCGAAGCTGGACATCGAGCCGGAACTATGGGACGCGACGCATCAGAAGATGCTCGGTTCGACAAAAGCCGTGCGTGAGTTCAACGCGCTGCTCGACGACATTCGGATGAGCCTGCGCAACCGCTATCGGGAGATCGAGAAATACGAAGCCTACGTAACAGCGGAGAAGGTGCGCAATGCCTTTTTAGGGATTACCGTTCGCCAACTACCGCATCCGCTTGAAGCAAGTAGATCGCGGCTATCTGACCGAAGAAGAACTGCAACGCATCCTTCAAAAGAAGATGCCGTGCGTACGGCTGGAACAGGTACGAGACGTTTTTATCTTTTCGTGGGACACAGGACAGGCGACACAAGCCCGACCGACTGTCAGCGGCTGAGCTTCATCACGTCGTCGATCCCCATATCCTTATAGGTGTTCTCCAACTCCTCGCCGCGGTCGGAGATGACCAGCAGCTTGTCGCCCTGCACGAGCTGCGTCTTGCCCTGAGGCACGAAGTAGTCGCCGTCGCGGCACACCATCATGACGAGTGTATTGTCGGGCAGCACGATGTCGCGCAGCGTGGTGCCGCCGCGCAGCATGGCGTCATTGACCTCCACTTCGGTGAGCACCGACTTGATGTCGTCGTGCATATTGACGTCGAACGCCGACTCGCGCTCCTCGTATGACAGCCCCAGCAGGTTGGCCATGCCGCTCACGGTGGTGCCCTGCACGAGCAGCGAGATGATCGTAACCAGAAAGACCACGTTGAACAGCAGGTTCGAATCGACCACGCCCGCCAGCACGGGATAGGTGGCGAAGATGATGGGCACGGCGCCGCGCAGACCCACCCACGACACGTAGAGCCGCGCCTTGGTCGAAAAACGGCGGAAAGGCATCAGACAGGCGAAGACCGTAAGCGGCCGCGCCACCAGGATCATGAAGGCCCCCACGAGCGTTCCCAGCGCCAGCACCTCGGGCTGCACCAGCTCGTCGAGGTTCACGAGCAGCCCCAGCGTGAGGAACATCACGATCTGCACGAGCCACGTGAAGCCGTCGAAGAAGACGTTCAGCACGCGTTTCTGCACCAGCTTGTGGTTGCCCACAACCAGACCCGAAATGTAGACCGCCAGGTAGCCGTTGCCGTGCACCAGGTCGGTGAAGGCGAACGACAGGAAGACGAAGGCCAGCAGCAGGACCGAATAGAGCGAATGATTGGCGAGCGCGATGCGGTTGATCGTCCACACGGCCAGCCGGCCGATGAGGTAGCCCGACAGGGCGCCCACGACCATCTGCACGAGGAACATCACGATGCTCATGCCGATGCCCGTGCCGCCCGACGCGTCGGTCAGCACCCCCACCAGCAGGACCGTGAGCACGTAGGCCATGGGGTCGTTCGATCCCGATTCGAGCTCCAGGAGCGGCCTGAGGTGCTGGCGCAGGCCCTGCTTCTTGCTGCGCAGGATCGAGAAAACCGAGGCCGAGTCGGTGGAGGACATGGTGGCGGCCAGCAGCAGCGCCAGGGCGAAAGGCACCTCCATGCCCAGCCACGGGGCCACGAGGCAGACGAAGCCCGCCACGATCAGCGCCGTCATCGCCACGCCCGCCGTGGCCAGCACCACGCCGGGTCCGATCACGGGACGGATCTCGGAGAACTTCGTGTCCATGCCGCCCGAGAACAGGATGATGCAGAGGGCGATCATGCCGATGAACTGGGTCATCTCGACCGAGTGGAACGATATGAAACGCAGGCCGAAGAGCATGCCCACGCCCAGGAAGAGCAGCAGCGCCGGGGCACCGAAGCGGTAGGCCACCTTGCCGGCCATCACCGCCACGCCCAGCAACAGTGCCCCGACCAACAGAATATTTTCGCTGCCGATGTCGATCATCGTAGATTGTCTGTCGTTATTGCGGAATAAAAATGTAGGTTATCGTGCCGCGCTGCTTGTTCGGAGCATCGGGATTGATGTCGAAATGCGAATCGCATGCCGCACGGCGCGCCGTCTCACGCATGCAGGCGTCGCCGCCCGACTCCACGTGCGCCGACACCACCTCGCCCGAACGGCTCAGCGTCACCTCCACGACCACCTCGCCGCCGCCCTCGCACCGGTAGGCCGGCACCACGAGCCGTCCGGCCTGGTGGCGCCGCAAGGGGTCGTCGAACGCATAGGACACCGTCACGCGGCCGCGCACCCGGCGGTCGGCGGGCTCCGACTCCTCCGTGCCCGCATGCGCCGCGTCGCGGATCGCCTGCTCCTCGGCCAGCCCCCGCTCGTACGTCTCGCGGTTGGCCCGCATGCGCTCCTCCAGCGCACGCCCCTCGGCCGTCTGCGCCGCGCCGCTGCTGCCGCGGTCGCTCTCCTCGCGGGCACGATCGTTCGACACGAGGTTGCGTATGCGCCGCCAGTCGGCATCGTCGGCCGCACGGCGCTGCGTCTCGCGCTCCAGGCGGTCGCGCTCGGCTTCGAGCGCCTCCAGCGCTTCGAGGTCGATGTAGAGCGTCTCGGCATGGGGACGCGTGTCGATCACGATGTGCCCCGCCACGAACGCCACGGCCAGCGCGAGGCAGGCCGTGAGCAGCGCGCAGAGCCCCGCACGGTGGTCGTATGCCCACTCGCCGGGATCGGTGGGCCGCTTCTCGAACGGCAGGTGCAGCCGCGGGCGCCGCACCGGCCGGGGATCGTTCCCGGAATCGGTCGTTTTCATTTCGCGCAAAATTACAGTTTTTCATCGAAAATTCATTATCTTTGCGTGCAAATATTATTTTGAAACCCTGCTTATGCCAATGAAACAGCAAACCATCAAAAACCCCGTGACGTTCTCCGGCAAGGGACTGCACACGGGCGTCAGGGTAACCATGACGGTAAATCCGGCTCCGGCCGACACGGGCATCGTATTCCGCCGCACCGACATCGAAGGCTGCCCCGTGATCCCGGCGCTGTGCGACTACGTGACCGACACTTCGCGCGGCACGACCATCGAGAAGGACGGCCACCGCATCAGCACGATCGAACATATCATCTCGGCGCTCTGGACGCTGGGCGTGGACAACGCCCGCATCGACATCGACGCCCCCGAAACCCCCATCATGGACGGCTCGTCGCGCGAATACGCCGAGGCGATCACGGGCGTGGGGCTCGAAGAGCTGCCCGCCGAGCGCAAATACTACCACGTGACCGAGAAGATGGTCTACACCATCCCCGAAAAGGGCGTGGCGATCATCCTCTACCCCGACGACGAGTTCTCCGTGTCGCTGCACGTGGACTACAACTCGAAGGTCATCGGCAACCAGTACGCCACCTTCAACCCGGGCGACGACTACACCTCGAAGATCGCCCCCTGCCGCACGTTCGTCTTCCTGCACGAGCTGGAGCCCCTAATGAAGATGAACCTCATCAAGGGCGGCGACCTGGACAACGCCATCGTGGTGGTGGAGAATCCCGTGCCCGACGAGCAGTTCGAGCACCTCAAGCGCATCTTCAACAAGACCGACATCGAGATCACGGGCGGCTACCTGAACAACCTCGAACTGCGCTTCAACAACGAGCTGGCGCGCCACAAGCTGCTCGACCTGCTGGGCGACTTCGCGCTGCTGGGCATGCGCATCAAGGGC
>VSOO01000048.1 GCA_009774895.1 Alistipes sp.
GCGAGGCAAACCGACGCGGCCGGACCGCGGGACGCTGTCCGGACGCTTCGTTTTCGGGTTCTCGGCCCCGCGGGTGCGTCATGCGCGCACCTGGGCACCGCAGACGCTTTCGAAGCGGGCCGTGAGGTTGGCCATCACGCGGTCGATGGTCTTGTCGTCGAGCGTGCGGGTCTTGTCCTCCAGCACGAAGCTCAGCGCATAGGATTTCTTGCCCTCGGGCAGCTTGTCGCCCTCGTAGACATCGAACAGCGCCACGCTCTTCAGCAGCTTGCGCTCCGTGGCGAAAGCCAGGTCGCGCAGCGCACCGAAGGTGACGCTCTTGTCCACCAGCAGCGCCAGGTCGCGGCGCACCTCGGGGAATTTCGACAGCTCCGCGACCGCGATGCGGTGCTTCTTCACCGCCTTGACCAGCAGATCGAAGTTCAGCTCCATGAAGTAAACCTCCTGCTTCAGGTCAAACGTGCGGCGGAGGCGCGGGTTCACCGTGCCGAGCTGGGCCAGCACCTTGCCGTTCAGCACGAGGGAGAGGCCGTCGGCAAAGAGGTCGCTGTGCAGCGGCTCGCTCTTCAGGGCGTAGATGTCGATGCCGAAGCGGCGCAGGAGCTTTTCGGCGGCGGCGCGCAGCGTGAAGAACGACGCGGCGAGCGGCTGCTCGTTCCACGACTGCTTCACGGCCGTACCCGTCACGGCCACGGCCAGGCGGAACGTCTCGGAGTAGGCCGCGAGCGGCGATTCCGAGGTGTCGGCGTCCGCACGGTGGAAGTAGCAGTTGCCGAACTCGTAGAGCTTCAGGTCGCCGTTGCGGCGGTTGGCGTTGAGCTGCACGGCCTCCAGCATGTGGAACAGCAGCGTCTGACGCATGACGTTCAGGTCGGAGCTCAGCGGGTTGAGGATGCGCACGCACTGCTCCGCGGGGTAGCTCTGCAAGCCCTCGTAGTAGGCGGCGCGCGTGAGCGAGTTCGACATGATCTCGGTGAATCCGTTGTCGGTCAGGAAGTCCGCGGCGATGTTCGTGAGGCGGTTCTTGTCGGGCTTCGGCGCGTAGGAGAGCGTCGAGCGCACGAGCGTCGGGATCTCCACGTTGTTGTAGCCGTAGATGCGCAGGATCTCCTCGATGAGGTCGGCCTCGCGCTGCACATCCACGCGGTAGGGCGGCACGGCTACGGTCAGCGTGCCCTCCTGCTCGGCGAGGACCTTGATTTCGAGCGCGTCGAGGATCGTGCGCACGGTCTGCTCGGGGATGTGCTTGCCGATCAGGGCGTCGATGCGCGCGAACGACACGTCGAACGTGAAGTCGGCGATCGGTGCGGGGTAGAGGTCGGTGATGTCGCTCGAAATGCGGCCGCCGGCCAGCTCCTTCATCAGCAGCGCCGCGCGCTTGGCGGCGTAGACCTGCATGTTGGGGTCGATGCCGCGCTCGAAGCGGAACGAGGCGTCGGTGTTCAGACCGAAGCGGCGTGCGGTCTTGCGCACGCGCACCGGATTGAAGTAGGCGCTCTCGATGAAGACGTCGGTCGTCGTGTCGCCGATGCCCGAGTCCTGGCCGCCGAAGACGCCCGCGATGCACATCGGGCGCTCGGCCGAGCAGATCATCAGGTCGCGGTCGGTGAGCGTGCGCTCCACGCCGTCGAGCGTCACGAACGGCGTGCCTTCGGCGCAGTTTCTGACCACGATGCGGCCGCCCTCGATCTTCGAGGCGTCGAACGCGTGGAGGGGCTGTCCGAGTTCGAACAGCACGAAGTTGGTGATGTCCACCAGGTTGTTCTTGGGGTTGATGCCCGCGGCCCGCAGGCAGTTCTGCATCCACTCGGGCGAGGGGCCGATCTTGCAGCCCGTGACCGTGACGCCCGCATAGCGGGGTGCCGCCTCGGGGTCTTCGACCGTGATGCCGATTTCGAGGGCGTGGTCGTCGGGCCGGAAGTCCGACACGTCGGGCATGCGCACTTCGATCTGCTCGCCGCGGCTGCGCAGGTAGGCCGCCAGGTCGCGCGCCACGCCGATGTGCGACGCGGCGTCGGCACGGTTGGGCGTCAGTCCGATGCCGATCAGGTAGTCGTCCTCGATGCGGAGGTATTCGCCGGCCGGCATGCCCACGGGCGCATCGGCCGGGAGCTCCATGATGCCGTCGTGGGAGGTGCCGATGCCCAGCTCGTCCTCGGCGCAGAGCATGCCGAGCGACTCCACGCCGCGGATCTTGCTGCGCTTGATCTTGAACTCCTCGTCGCCCCCGTCGGGGTAGAGCACGGCGCCCACCGTGGCGCACAGCACCTTGAGGCCCGCGCGGCAGTTGGCGGCGCCGCACACGATGCCCAGCGGCTCGGGGCCGCCCGTGTCCACGGTGGTGATGTGGAGGTGGTCCGAATCGGGGTGGTCGGTGCACGTGAGCACCTCGCCCACTACGACGCCCCGCAGGCCGCCCTTCACGGTTTCCACCTTTTCGAGGCTCTCGACTTCGAGCCCTATGTCGGTCAGAATCTCTGCGAGTTGCTCTGCCGTGCGGTCGGTGGGCAGATAGCGCCGGAGCCAGTTGTAGGAGATATTCATATCGGTCGTTTTTATATTGTTCTTGCTACGAACCGCAAAGATACGAATAAGCGAGGGCAAAAGCAAGCCTGCTTGCATTTTGCCGAGCGGGAGTATCTAAGACGAAGTCAAAGATACGAAAAGTCGAGCGCAGAAGCAAACGAAGTTTGATTATGCCGAGACGAAGTATCTAAGGTGAAGCCAAAGATACGAAAAGTCGGGCGCGGAAGCAGGGGTTTTGTCTTCGGAACCCGCTTGCGGTGCGCGCTTCGAGGTGTGTGCATTCGTGCCTTTGCATGCGCGGGCGCAGCCTCCGTGTCTTCTGCTCTGTCAGGCGCCCGGGGGGCGGGCTCTTATGCAGGCGGAGCGGGCCGCCGGTGATCCGGCAGCCCGCCCGCTTGCGGAGGACAGACTTACAGATGGATCGCGGCGCCCGTCGCGGCCTCGGCGGCCTCCATCACCCCCTCGTTGAGCGTGGGGTGGGCATGGATCGTGCGGGCGATGCGGTGCGCCGTGACGCCCAGTGCCTTGGCCAGGGTCGGCTCGGCGATCATCTCCGTGACGTTGGCCCCCACGAGGTGGGCGCCCAGCAGGCGGTCTTTGGCATCGAAGAGCAGCTTCACGAAGCCGTCGCGGTCGCCCGCGGCGGTCGCCTTGCCCGAGGCGGTGAAGGGGAAGCGGCCGACCTTGTATTCGACGCCCTGCGTGCGGAGCTGTTGCTCGGTGAAGCCCACCGAAGCCACTTCGGGCACCGTGTAGACGCACGACGGTACGGTCGTGTAGTCGATCGGCGCGGGATCGAGGCCGCAGATCGCCTCCACGCAGCAGATGGCCTCGGCCGAAGCCACGTGGGCCAGGGCCGGACCCGGCACGATGTCGCCGATGGCGTAGACGCCGGGGGCATCGGTGCGATAGTATTCGTCCACCACGATCTTGTCGCGCTCGACACGGATGCCGGCCTCCTCCAGTCCGAGCTCCTCGATGTTCGACTTGATGCCCACGGCCGACAGCACGAGATCCGCCGTGAGGGTCTCGGCGCCCTTCTTGCCTTCGACATCCACCTCGCAGCGGCCCGCGTCGTTCACGCGCACGGCCTTCACCGTGGTCGAGGTGAGCACCGTGGCGCGCAGCTTGCGGAACGCGCGCTCCATGGTCTTCGACACCTCCTCGTCTTCGAGGGGCATGAGCTGGGGCAGGTACTCCACGACGGTGACCTTCACGCCGAGGGAGGCGTAGAGGTAGGCGAACTCGCTGCCGATGGCCCCCGAGCCCACGACGATCATCGTCTCGGGCAGGCGGTCGAGCGTCAGGGCGTGCTTCGACGAGAGGACATGCACGCCGTCGATGGGCATGAAAGGCATCTCGCGCGGACGGGCGCCCGTGGCGAGAATGATGTGGTCGGCCTCGTAGCGCGTGCCGTCCACATCGACGCAGCCTGCGCCCGCGAGGCGTCCGTGGCCCGCGATCAGGTCGATGGCGTTCTTCTTGAACAGGAACTGCACGCCCTTGCTCATGGTCTCGGCCACGCCCCGCGAGCGGGCCACGATCTTCGCCGCGTCGGGACGCACGGCGCCCTCCAGTTCCAGCCCGTAGTGGGCGGCATTCTTGCAGTAGGCGTAGACCTGGGCGCTCTTGAGCAGCGCCTTGGTGGGGATGCAGCCCCAGTTGAGGCATACGCCGCCGATGTCGGCGCGTTCGACCACGGCGACCTTGCGGCCCAGCTGCGCGGCACGGATGGCCGCGACGTATCCGCCGGGGCCGCTGCCGATTACGATGATGTCGTATTTCATGGTGTTATGAAGTTGTAAGGTTCGTTTCGTCGGGGTATGTCTGCGGCACGGGCCGAACCCGGCGTGCTTCCGGAGCTCCGGAGTCCCGGGGAGTGCCGGACGATCAGTGCAGCACCCGGAGCAGCTCGCCGCGATCGGCCGCGACAGCGCGTTTCCACTTCTCGTTGTAGCCCGGGAAGTCGATCTTGCCCGGGATGGGTTTGCCGCTGCCGTTGTCGATGAAGTGTGCGGCCGGATCCCCCGTGCGGAGGAAGTCGTGCACGTCGCCGTGTTCGCCCTTGACGTTGCCGTCCATGTATTTCACCAGCAGGTAGCGGTCCAGACGCGACCAGCGGTCGAAGAGGAGCTGTGCCTGCTCCGCGGAGTACTGCGTGAGCAGGCGCGTGCGCTTCTTTTCGGGCAGGCGCAGCGCCGCCTCGTCGATCAGGGCCACGAGTTCGAGGTGGGTGTTCTCCCAGGCGTCCGTCACCTTGCGGATGTCGGCCGCGATGCGGTCGTAGCGCATGTAGGCGAAGTTCGTCACGCGGTTGAAGAGCCAGAAGGCCGACGTGGGCGAGTATTCGAGCATCGA
Source organism: Alistipes sp. (assembly GCA_009774895.1). Classification (GTDB taxonomy): domain Bacteria; phylum Bacteroidota; class Bacteroidia; order Bacteroidales; family Rikenellaceae; genus Alistipes. The sequence goes on from VSOO01000048.1 coordinate 4,885, forward strand.
GCCGTTGCCCTCGCGGAAGCACTCGGGCACCTCGGTCGCGGAGCAGTAGATCGGCGTGAGGCACGAGGTGGCGGCGTCGTCCACGCCGAACCACAGGATGCCCATGTCGGGCTCCACCCACGGGCGGGCCTGCGCCACGAACCAGAAGCCGGTCTGCTGCGTGGCGGTGGCACGTTCGTTGGTGTACTCCGTGCCGTCCACCTCGAAGGTCATGGGACGCCAGCGGTAGGGGCAGCCGTGGCCTCCGGCGCCGATGTCGGCGGTCATGTCCAGGGGCGTGCCCTCGTAGTGGTCGCGCATGGCGTCGAAGACGCTCTTGGGCGACACCTTCGTGCGGGGCTTCACCCACAGGGGCAGGCGGTCGGCGGCGCTGCGGCCCAGGGCGTAATCCTCGTAGCGCTCCATGCCGTCGGCCACGGTGCGGAAGAAAGACCACACGCGGGCTTCGCAGCCGCGCATCGCGCCGAATTCGAGCGGCGCGTAGGCGTCGCAGAAGCTGAATTCGGCGTCGGGACCCTCGTAGTAGCCCATTTCGCGGGCGAACGACACCACGTCGGGGGCGTAGAGGCAGTTCTCGGGGTCGTCGAGCGGGAAGGTCGCGATGCGGGCCTGGTTGGCGTGGCCCGAGACATAGCCGTCGGGGATGCGGCGTGCGACCCACACGATGCCGCGGCGGGCGTTGCCGCCCCGGCCGTCGTCCGCGAAGCCCTTGCCGATCAGCTCCATGATCCACGCCTCGTCGCGGTCGGCGATCGAGAACGACTCGCCGCCCGAGGCGTAGCCGTAGGTGTCGGCCAGCTCGACGATCGTGCGGATGGCCTCGCGTGCCGTGCGGGCGCGCTGGAGCGTGATGTAGATCAGCGAACCGTAGTCGATGCCGCCCGTGGTGTCGGCCAGCTCGGGACGGCCGCCGTAGGTGGTTTCGGCGATGATGAGCGAGTGCTCGTTCATGTTGCCGATCGTGTTGAACGTCTCGGCCGCCTGCGGTATGTTGCGGAGGAAGCGGCCCGAATCCCAGTCGTAGACGGGGAGTTCGGCGCCCGCACGGTGGCGTCCGGCCGGGGTGTGGTAGAGTGCGCCGTAGAGCCAGTGCGAGTCGGCGGCGTAGGAGACCATGACCGAACCGTCGGTCGAGGCGCCGCGCGTGACGATGAAGTTGGTGCAAGCCTCGGCGGAGACGAAAGAGGCCGTGCCGCACAGGGCGAGCAGCAGCGTACGGAGGAGTTTTTTCATTGTGCGGAAATCAATTATCTTTGCAAAGATAATAAAATTGCCTAATTTTACGCATCAAAAACGGAGAAAGATGTCCATAGCTTACAGATTGTCGGAGGTGCGGCGTTCGCTGCCCGAGGGGGTGACGCTGGTCGCCGTGTCGAAAACGCACCCTGCGGAGCGGATCCGCGAGGCGTACGATGCCGGACAGCGCGTGTTCGGCGAAAACCGCCCGCAGGAGCTGCGGGCCAAGGCCGAGTGCCTGCCCGCCGACATAGAGTGGCACATGATCGGCCACGTGCAGACCAACAAGGCCCGCTACGTGGCCGCACACGCCGCATGGGTGGAGTCGGTGGACAGCGCCCGCGTGGCCGAGGCGTTGCAGCGCGAGGCGGCCCGCTGCGGCCGCGTGCTGAATATCCTGCTGGAGGTGCACGTCGCCGACGAGGAGTCGAAGACGGGCTGGGCCCTCGACGAGCTGCTCGGCTACGTGCGCACGGCGCCTTTCGTGGCGATGCCGAACCTGCGCGTGCGCGGCGTGATGGGCGTCGCCACCAACACGGACGACATGAAGCGCGTGCGCGACGACTTCCGGGCGCTGCACAGCGCGTTCGACGTGCTGAAACCCTATTTCGACGCCGGGTTCGACACCCTCTCGATGGGCATGTCGCACGACTACCCCCTGGCCGTGGAGTGCGGCGCTACGACCGTGCGCGTGGGTTCGCTCATCTTCGGCGAACGCGACTACTCCGCTGCGGGCAGGTAGCCGGGCGGCAGGGCGCAGGCAGGGAACGGGGCCGGGCGAAGTCGGGATGCGCAGGGCGGCGGCGGGCCGCCTCGATTTCAGGAAAAATACGGAGCATGAAAAAAACCCTCGGGGGAACGACCGAAATCGTTCCCCCGAGGGTTTTTTGCGGCAATCCGGCGCCATACCGGGCGGGTCCCTGCCCGCACGCCTGCGGCGTCCGGCAGCCCCGGCATGGGTGGTTGCGGGGCCGGCTTATCGCGATGGTTCCGTCTCGCGTCCGCCGCCCAGGGCCTGGTAGAGGTTCACGACGCCCTGCATCTCGTCGAAGCGGTCGGCGATCTGCGACAGGCGCGCCGAGAGCAGCGACTGCTCGGCCGTGAGCACTTCGAGGTAGGTGGTCGAGCCGTGGCGCATGAGCAGGTTCGTGCTTTCGACGGCGCGTTCCATGGCGGCGATCTGGTTGCGGCGCAGCTCGTTTTTCGCACGGGCCGACTGGGTTTGCGTCAGTGCGTTGTTCACCTCGGTGCCGGCGTTGAGCAGGGCCTGGCGGAAGGCGAGCAGCGCCTCCTCCTGCTGGGCCTTCATCACCTTCACGCGGGCCCGGCCGGCACCGGCGTTGAAGATCGGCTGCAACAGCGTTGCGGCGGCCGAGAGCAGGAGCTTGCCCGGATTGACGATCATGGCTCCGGCGCTGTTGGTCCAGCCCGCCGTGCCGCTCAGCGTGATCGACGGGTAGAGCGCCGAGCGGGCTTCGGCCGTGGCGTAGTAGGCCTGCATGAGCGAATACTCGGCGGCGCGGATGTCCGGGCGGTTCGTGAGCATCTGCACCGGAACGCCGACCGTGAGGTCGTCGGGCAGCTGCTGCGTGTCGAGCGTGCCGCGCTCGATGGCGCGGGGTGCTTCGCCCAGCAGTGCGCAGAGGCTGTTCTCAGTCTCGCGGATGGTCCGCTCCAGGTCGTAGAGCGACGCCTCGATCGAGTAGTAGGTGCCTTCGTACTGCGCGACGCCCGCTTCGTTGGCCATGCCGGCCTCCTTCATCGAACGCAGGGTCTCCACGCTGCGGCGCCACTTGTCGGCCGTTTCGCGCGTGACCTCGTACTGGCTGTCGAGCATGAGCAGCGTGTAGTAGAGGTTCGCCGTGGCGGCGATGAGCTGCGTGCGCACGGCCTGAGCGTATTCGAGGCTCTGGGCATGGAGCGACCGGGCCTTGCGCTTGGCGTTCGTGATGCCGCCGAAGAGGTCGAGCTGCCAGCTCGCCGTGACGGGAATGCTGTACGTCTTGGACGTGTTGGCGTTGTCGAAGCTGCTGATGGCGCCCTGCGGTGCGAAGTTGAATGACGGCAGGTAGGCCAGGCGCGCCGAGCGCAGTGTGGCTTCGGTCTCGGTCACGCGCAGGTGCGCCGTCCGCAGGTCGGTGTTGTTCTCCAGCGCCCGGGCGATCAGGTCGCGGAGGCAGGGATCGGTGAAGACTTCGCGCCAGGGCAGGTGGCCCACGGTCAGCGTGTCGGCGGTCTCGACCGCGCCGTAGAGGCCGTCGGTCGCCACCGTGTCGGGCCGCGAGTAGGGCTTATAGATGCCGCAGGCCGTCATCAGAAGGGCCGCGGCGCAGATTATCAGTGTTTTTTTCATCGTTAGAATCGGTTCGGAATTACTCTCTGTCCAAATTTTCGTTCTTCGCGGCCTCGATCTCCTCCTGCACGGCCCAGTCGGGCGTGGCGTTGAACTCCACGGGTTTCACCTTCTCCTGCAAGGTCTGGAACACGATGAAGAGCGTCGGTACGAGGAACAGCAGGGCCAGCGTGCCGATGATCATGCCGCCCACGACGCCCGCGCCGAGGGTCGAGTTGCCGTTGGCGCCCACGCCCGAGGCGAAGACGAGCGGAATCATGCCGAAGACCATCGTGAGCACGGTCATCAGGATCGGGCGCAGACGCACCTTGGCGGCCGACACGGCGGCCTGCGTGAGGCTCATGCCGCACGCGCGGCGGTCGGCGGCGTACTCCGTGAGCAGAATGGCCGTCTTGGCCAGCAGACCGATCAGCATGATCAGACCCGTCTGGAGGTAGATGTTGTTTTCGAGTCCCAGCATGCGGGCGAAGAGGAAGCTGCCCATCAGGCCGCAGGGCACCGACAGAATGACGGCGAACGGAATGATGAAGCTCTCGTACAGCGCGCTCAGGATAAGGTAGATGAGCAGGATGCAGATGCCGAAGATGACGGCCGTGTTGCTGCCCGTCTCGCTCTCCTCGCGCGTGATGCCGCCGAACTCGAAGCCGTAGCCCTTGGGCAGCACCTGCTCGGCGGTGCGGCGGATGGCGGCAATGGCGTCGCCCGACGAGTAGCCGTCGGCCGCCGTGCCGTTCACGGCGATCGAGTTGTACATGTTGAAGCGGCTCAGCACCTCCGAGCCGTAGACCTTCGTGAGGGTCACGAAGTGGCTCACGGGCGCCATCTCGCCGTTCTGGAGCCGCACGAAGATGTTGTTGAGCGACTCGGTGTCGAGGCGGTACTTCGGGTCGGCCTGGAGCATGACGCGGTAGACCTTGGAGAAGCGGTTGATGGTCGACACGTACTGGCCGCCGTAGTAACCCGACAGGGTCGAGAGGATGTCGGTGGGCGAGAGGCCTGCGCGCTTGGCCCGCGCGGCGTCGATGC
>VSOO01000049.1 GCA_009774895.1 Alistipes sp.
AGCCTCGAATTCCATTATAGAGGTTACTGTTTTTGAAGCCCCCGCCGCACGTGCATTGCGGCGGGGTTCGCGGGGGGCGGAGTGCAACGGGATGCAACGGGGTGCGCGGCTCGGTTATTTCTGTTTTTGTTTCCATTTTCATTTCTGACACTTTTACGGGTTGCGGCTCTATTGAGCCGCGCGGGCCGCAGCCTTGGGGCGGCGGAGGCCCGCAACTTCGCTGTCGCTCCGTGCGGCCACTCCGCAGGCTGCCGCCCGGCGTCGCAATCCTGAGGAGCAGGCTCCGCCTCAGATACTCCCGCGCGGCAAAATGCAAGCAAGCTTGCTTTTGCCCTCGCTTATTCGTACCTTTGCAGTTTTTCGGCCGGAATTTGGCCGGTAAAGATACGGAGCATGTACAGTTTTTCGAGATACAAAACGCAATACAAGGCCAACTTGCGCCTTGCGCTGCCCGTGGTGCTGACCCAGGTGGGGCAGATCCTGGTGCAGATCGCCGACAACGTGATGGTGGGCCGCTTCGGCGGCGGCGACCCCACGCCGCTGGCCGCCGTGTCGTTCGGCGGCTCGGTTTTCTTCATCGTCTTCATCGCCACGATCGGTCTCGCCCTGGGCCTCACGCCGCTCGTGGGCGAACTCTATGCCCGGGGCGACCGGCGCCACTCGGCGGCCTATTTCCAAAACGGCATCGCTTTCTACACGCTGCTCGGATTCGTGGCCATGGCCGTGCAACTGGCCGCCGTGCCGCTCATGAGCCGCATGGGGCAGCCGGCCGACGTGGTGGAGCAGGCGATTCCCTACTACCGCATGCTGGCGTACAGCATGCCCTGCGTGATGCTTTTCTTCTCGTTCAAGCAGTTCCTGGAGGGCGTGGGCAACACCAAGGCCGAGATGGCGACCACCATCGTGTGCAACCTGGCCAACGTGGGTTTCAACTGGCTCTTCATCTACGGCAACCTCGGCTTCGCCGCCATGGGCGCCGCGGGTGCGGGTCTGGGCACGCTGCTCTCGCGCATGCTGGCTCCGGTGCTGATGATCGGCTATTTTTACAGCCGCCGGCGCTACCGCGTCTACTTCGACTATTTCGCGTGGGGCAACTTCTCGTGGGGTGCGGTCCGTGCGCTGCTGCGCATGGGCGTGCCGATCGCCATGCAGATGTTCCTCGAATCGTCGGCTTTCGTGGGCACGAGCATCATGACCGGGTGGTTCGACCGCGTGGCGGTCATCAGCGCCTATCAGATCACCATGACGCTGGGCAACTGCGCTTTCATGGTGGTCATGTCGATCGGTGCCGCCACCACCATCCGCGTGTCGCACTGCTACGGCGCCCGCCGCATCCGCGAACTCGGCGCCGCGGCCCGCGCCTCGTTCCACCTGGTGGTGGCGTGGAACCTCATTGCGGCGCTGTGCTTCATCGCGCTGAGGAACATCATCCCGCTCTGGTTCACGTCGAACGCCGAGGCGATCGCCCTGGCGTCGGAGCTGCTGCTCTATGTGGCGCTGTATCAGCTGATGGACGGCATACAGAACGTGTCGGTGGGCATTCTGCGCGGCATACAGGACGTGCGGATACTCATTCCGATCGCTCTGGTCTCCTACTGGCTGTTCAACCTGCCCGTGGGGTATCTTCTGGGCTTCGTGTGCGGCATGGGGGCCAAGGGGCTGGTGCTCGGATTCACCTTCGGCCTGACGTGCGCTGCGGTGCTGCTGATCGCCCGCATCCGCCGTTCGATCGACGGGCTGCGGCGCGTCTGACGCCGCGCGGCGGGTTTTCCAGCCCCTAAGGCCGCGCCGCCGGCGCTTCGTCCGGGTAAAATCGCAAATAAAATTTGCTTTTGCTCGTGACTTATTCGTATCTTTACGCAAATTATTGTCTACGATGGATTCTACCAAACCAAATAACGGCTGCTGCTGCACGCCCGAGGTGGGGCGCGGATGCGCATTCTGCGCGTGCGACGCCGAACCCGAAGCCGTGCTCCGCGACGGCTGCTTCAAACTGCACGAAACGCCCTGGCTCGAAGGCTATCCCGAGGGGGTGCCGTCGGACATCTTCGAGGTCCGGTTCAAGAATACGCGCCGCGGCTTCTACCGCAACGTGAACGACCTGCCGCTCAAGCGCGGCGACGTGGTGGCCGTGGAGGCCTCGCCGGGGCATGACATCGGCATCGTGTCGCTCACGGGCGAGCTGGCCCTGCGCCAGATGCGGCGCACGGGCTTCGTGCCCTTCAACGGCGAGTTCCGCAAGATTTACCGCAAGGCCAAGCCCTACGACATCGAGCGCTGGCAGGAGGCGATCGCCCTCGAACACGAGACCATGATCCAGGCGCGGCAGATCGCCGCCGACATGGGGCTGAACATGAAGATCGGCGACGTGGAGTACCAGGGCGACAAGATCAAGGCCATATTCTACTATATCGCCGACGAACGCGTCGATTTCCGCGAGCTGATAAAGGTCTTCGCCGAGCGCTTCCGCATCCGCATCGAGATGAAGCAGATCGGTGCGCGCCAGGAGGCGGGCCGCATCGGCGGCCTGGGGGCCTGCGGGCGCGAGCTGTGCTGCGCGTCGTGGATCGCGGGCTTTTCGAGCGTCACGACGGGTGCCGCCCGCATGCAGGACATCTCGCTCAACCCCCAGAAGCTGGCCGGGCAGTGCTCGAAGCTGAAGTGCTGCATGATGTACGAATACGACACCTATGTCGATGCGCGCAAGGACTTCCCGCGCGTGCGCGAGCCGTTGCAGACCGTCGATGGCGAGTTCTTCCTGCTCAAGACCGACATTCTGGGCGGCACGATGACTTTCGGCACGAGCCGCGATACGCTGGCCAATGTGGTCACGCTGCCCGTGGCGCGCGTGAAGGAGATCATCGCGCTGAACCGTGCGGGTACGAAGGTCGAACGCTTGCAGGACCAGGATGTCGCGCCGGCGGTCGAGGAGCCCGATTACCGGGCCGAGGAGGACAGCATCACGCGCTTCGACAAGGCGCGCCGCCGCAAGAAGGGGCGCGGAAAGGAGGCCAAGGCAGCGGAGAAAACCTCCGGCGAAGGGGCCGTGGCGGCGGAGTCGTCGGAGGGCGGACAGAGCGGCGAGCCGCGTGCGCCGAAGGGGCGTCGCGGCCGGCAGCAGCGTGCTGCGGGTGCCGAGAACCGCGAGGAGCTGAGCGGGCGCGAACGTGCGAACCGCGAGCCGCGCGACGGGGGCGAGGAGCGCAAGGCCCGCGAACCGAAAGAGCGCCGCGACGAGCGCGCTCCGCGCGAAGGTGCTTCGCGTGACGGTGTCGAAAGCCGGGAGGGGCGTGAGCCCCGCACTTCGGGCGACGGCCGCGGGCCGCGCGAGGAGCGCGGAAACCGTCCGGCGCGCGAACGCCGCGAGGGAGACGAGAAACGCGAGACCCGTGCACTGCGCGGCGTCCGCGGACGCCGCGCGGATGCGGCGTCGGAGGCTCCGGCGGGGGATGCGGGGCGCGGCGAAGGGTCCGCCGTGCAGACGCCGAACGCGGAGGCCGGTGCCTCGGCGCACGATACCCGCGGCCGCAACCGCCGTTCGGGTCGCAACGACCGGAACCGGGGCCGCGGCGGAGCATCGGAGGGCGGTGCGCAGCATGCCGAGGGCGGTGCGCGCCGTGAGGCCGGCGCTCCGGAGGGCGGAGAGGCGGGAGGCCCGCGTCGTCCGCGCCGCGGCGACGGAGGTGGAAGAAGCACGGGCGAGGCTTCGGGCGAGGCGCGGCAAGGTGCCGGAACCGGAGCGCACGAAACGAAATAGCGTACCGATGAACGTGCGGTGTGTGGCGAGGCGTCGGAGCGGACGGACGGGGCATGCGGTGCTGCGGTTTGCGGCTTCCGTGTGCGGCCGGATGCTGCGCGGCGTGCGCGAGCGGATGTGGGGCGGTATGGCGCCGCTCCGTGCCGCAGGATGCTGCCTGATGGTGGTTATGGCGCTCGTACTGACCTCCTGCACGTCGCCCTGCCGCATGATGGCGGACGTGGGCATAGGGGCGTGGCACGAGCCTGCCGAGCTGTTTATCGACAATGAGGACACGCTCGCGCCGTGCGATCTGCTGCTCGTCGTGCGGAGCAATACGGCGTTCGACGGCGATACGCTCACGCTGCGCATCGGCGTGCTGACGCCCGATTCGCTCCGTTGCGAGGAGTCGCTCCTGCTGAGCGTGCCGCGCGGCGGTTCGGCCGCCGTGGCGCGCGAGACGCAGACGGTCTATCGCCGCAACGTCGTGCTGGCCGATTCGGGCCGCTACGTCTTCACCGTCGTGCCGCAGCGCACGGTGCGCGGGATCGAAGCCGTGGGGCTCTTTCCCGTGCGGAAGCGGCCGTGAGTCCGGCGGGGCGTTGCCGCGAGTATGGGGCGGCCGGCCGGGACGGAGGTAGGCCGGGGACGGAAAGTCGTCGGAACGGAGCGAGCGGATCTTGTGCCCGGCAGTAGTGCTGCGGGGCGGAGGTGTCCGGTTGCGGCGGTGCGGCGGGGTGCATGTGCGGCCCGGGCCGAAGCATCGGGCGGAGGATCGAATCAAAGAGACATAAATATGGGTAAGGACAAATTGCGCAGGTTCGCCGAGAACCTGACATTCGAATGCCTGGTGCAGCCCCGGTTCGACGAGGTGTTCGGCCGGGATCATGCGCTCAAGGGGCGCTGGCACAGCGATTTTTTTCATAACGACCGTCCCATCGTGCTCGAACTGGGGTGCGGCAAGGGCGAGTATACGGTGGCGCTGGCCGAGCGCACGCCGGAGCGCAACTTCATCGGCATCGACATCAAGGGCGCCCGCATGTGGCGCGGTGCGAAGACCGCGACCGAGCGCGGCATGGGCAACGTGGGTTTTCTGCGTACGCGCATCGAGCTGATCGGTTCGTTTTTCGCCCCGGGCGAGGTGGACGAGATCTGGATCACCTTCCCCGATCCGCAGCTCAGGACCAAGCGGGCGCGCAAGCGCCTTACGGCGCCCGGGTTCCTCGCGGCCTATGCGCGGATGCTGGCGCCGGGCGGCACCATCCATCTGAAGACCGACTCGAAGCACCTCTACGCCTACACCCAAGCCGTGATCGCACGCTTCGGCCTGCCGTGCGCCGAAGCCACCGACGACCTCTACGGCAGCGGCCGCGCCGACGACGTGCTGTCGGTCCGCACGGCCTACGAGCAGCGTTTCCTGGAGATGGGACTGCCGATCACCTACACCCGGTTCGGGCTGGGCGACCGCACGGAGTTCGCTCCCTTCGCGTGGGAGGGCGACGACGCGGCGGAGAAGGACAACGAAGCGGAGCGCGGCCGGTAGCCGCGTGCGGCTGCGGCACGGAGCTTGTCCGGAGGCGGAGGGCGGCCGGCGGCGCAGCGGCGGAAACCGGGCCTGGGCCCGAACAATTGCAGACCAAATGACGGAAGAGACGACACGGACCGACGAACGGTTCATGCGCTTGGCGCTCGACGAGGCGCGCAAGGCCCGCGAGGCGGGCGAGGTGCCCATCGGCGCCGTGGTGACGGCCGGAGGGCGGGTGATCGGCCGCGGCCACAACCTGGTGGAGACGCTCGCCGACCCCACGGCCCATGCCGAGATGCAGGCCATCACGGCCGCGACCGCGACGCTCGGGGGCAAGTATTTGCAGGATTGCACGCTCTATGTGACCGTGGAGCCGTGCATCATGTGCGCCGGGGCCATCGGCTGGAGCCAGCTGGGCCGCATCGTGTGGGGCGCCGACGACCCGAAGAAGGGCTGGAGACGCTATTGCGACGCGGTGTTCCATCCGCGTGCGACCGTCGTGCGGGGCGTGCTGGCCGAAGAGTGCGAGGAGCTGATGCGCAATTTTTTCGCCTCTTTGCGCGTTTAGACTTTGGAATATATATAAAAAGGGCTATTTTTGCATGCGGCATGCCGGCGGGTGCATGTCTTTTACGCTGACGAAATCTAAAACCATGATAACCGAAATGAAAAAATTGTTTGTTTCCGCACTGGCGCTCGTCGCCACGCTGTCGCTCTCGGCGCAGGACCTGACGGCTCTCTACAACGAGGCGTCGCAGAACTACAACACGAAAAACTACCCTGCGGCGATCGAAGGATTCCAGAAACTCATCGACGAAGGCATGGACTCGGAGGAGGCTGCCGCCATGGTCGCCACGGCCAAGCAGGTGCTGCCCAAATGCTATTTCATGCTCGGCGGTGCCGCTGCCAAGGCCGGTAACTTCGAGGAGGCTGCGGCGCAGTTCACCAAGTCGGCCGACCTGGCAGACCTCTACGGCGACGCCAACCAGCTGGCCAAGTCGAAGATGTGGGTAGCCCGCGTATACCAGGCGCAGGGCGGTGCGGCGTTCAACAACAAGGACTATGCGACGGCTGCCGAGATCTTCGCCAAGGGCTATGCCGCCGATCCGCGCAATACGGACATGGCGCTCAACCTGGCGATGAGCTACTGCGAGCTGGCCGTGGCCGACGGCGACCTGGAGCTGTATGCCAAGGGCATGGAGATCTACGAGAACGTGGCCGCCATGACCGCACCCAAATATGCCGAGGCCGCAGCCAAGGCCCGCGAGATGATGGGTCTCTACACCAACAACATGGTTGCCCGCATGCAGGCGGCCGGCAATACGGAGGGCATCCTCGCGATGGCCGAGTCGATGCTGGCCAAGAATCCGCAGAACCCCGTGGCCCTCAAGGTGCGCGTGCAGGTCTATTCGGATGCGAAGGACTATGCCAAGGTGATCGAGCTGGCTCCCGAAGCCGCCGAGGCGCAGCCCGCCGAGGAGGACAAGAGCCTCGTGTATCTGATGCTCGGTGCGGCCTACAACGCCCGCGAGATGAAGCCGCAGGCCATTGCGGCGTTCGGCAAGGTGACGGCGGGTCCCGCGCTGGAGCCTGCGAAAGCGGCGCTTGCCGAGCTGAACAAATAGTGTGCGCTCCGGGGCTCCGGGCTTCCCGAGCTCCGCGGCCCGCAGGATGCAACGCATGGACGGTCTCCGATCTTTCGGAGACCGTCTTTTTTTGTGCTTCTGTGTCGCTTGGTTTCCGGGTGCTTCGGTCATGCGGTCGGCGTGTGCATGCGCTTGCCGGGGTCTTTCCCGCGGGAGGCAGGCGGGGCCGGAATTCGCGGTGCTGCTGACCTGTGCAGGTCTTGGAATGCATACATGGGAGCTGTGCGGGGCGTCTGCGGCTCTTTCGGGAGCCGTGCGGGCGCAGCCTGTGGAGATCGGGTGTTGTGCGGCGGAGGCCCGCTGCTCGCGAAACGCTTTGCCAGCGTGCCCCGCCAGGCTGCGACCCGAAAACGATCGGTGAAAGACAAAACGTTTCCCAAGCCGAAGGCAAAGCTGAGCATGACCCGAACTGCCGGAGCGGGAGCCGGAAGACGGAAACTCAACGAAAAACCCTCCCTCCGGATCGGGTCCGGAGGGAGGGGCGGCTTGGCGCGAGGTTCCGCTACTGCTGCGAGGCGGTGTACTCGTCGGCCATCTTGCGCACGGCGGCGGCGCGTTTTTCGCTGTCGGGGTGCGAGGAGAACATCTTCTGCACGGTGGACGCCTTGGCGCCCTGCGACAGCTCGACCAGCTTTTCGAGCGATGCGGCCATGCCGTAGGGGCTGAAGCCGTGCTCGACGCAGAAACGGAAACCGTATTTGTCGGCCTCGTATTCCTGTTTCTGCGAGAACTGCGCGTCGGTGAAGGCCGTGGCCAGGTCGCCCAACTGCGATTCGCTCAGCTTGGCCACCGTGGAGCCCTCGGCGGCACCGGCGGCATTGCGTGCCGCGGACGCCAGGTAGGCGTTCTTCATGGCGTGCTTGACGTCGGCGTGCACCACGTGGCCGATTTCGTGGCCGATGATGGCCATCAGTTCGTCGTCGTCCATCAGGTCCATCAGGGAGCTGAAGACGCGGATAGAGCCGTCGCCGCAGGCGAACGCATTCACGTCGATCACCAGGTAGACCTTGAAGTTCAGCGGCAGCCCCTCGGCGTCGGTAATGCCTTCGGTGAGGCGCTTGAGGCGGATCATGTACTCGTTGTCGTCCTCAGCCACGGGGTTGTTGGCATCCATCCACTCCACCGATTCGCGGCTCAGGCGGGCGATGTCCGCATCGCTGAGCGTGACGGCCGTGGCGGCGTCCGCCGCGGCGTTGAGCAGTTTGCCGGTGTTGATCTTCCGGCCTCCGATCTTGAATTGTGCTTCGGCCGGACCGGGACATACGATGCCCAGCAATACGGCCGCGATAAGAATGAATTTGGTTTTCATCGCATTCGGGTTTTTATGCAAGGTTTTTCAGGGTGTAAAATTAATGCAAACTGCGGGCGGTTATCCGCCCGGTGCCGACTTTTTTCGTCCGCCGCTCCTTATCGCCATGATCCTGTGCGGCGGACGGACGTTTCGCACCGCGGGGCTTCGGGCCGGTTCGCAGGTGCGGCGGCGCCGGTCGGGAGTCGCGGATTCCCACGCGCCACCCGCTGCCTGCCGCCGGTCGCCGCCGGACCGGTGGCGGGGACGGCGCTCCGGCCCCGGCCGCACTCCGGTCGGAATCAGGCTTTGGCAGCGGGCGGAGCCGCACCTGCGAAGTCGAGGATCGCCGCGGCCGCGGCTGCGGGCTCTTCGAGGAATCCCATGTGCCCCGAACGGTCGAGCCATACGACGCGGGCCTGGGGGTGTGCTGCGGCGATCGCCTCGGCGCGTTCGGCCGGGATGTAGTCGTCCGCGCGGCCGAAGACGAAGAGCTGGCGTACGGGCGACGTGCGCAGCATCGCGTTGCGGTCGGGGCGTGCGCACATGCCGCGCAGCAGGGCCACGATGCCGCTCTCCTCCGTGACGAAGACCTGCTCGGCGAGGTCGGCCACGGCGTCGGCCATGCGTGTGCGGTTTTCGGCCGCGAATCCCGCCGCCGGGGCCGTGCGGGCCAGCAGCTCCTTTTTTCCCGCCTCCACGAGCGCGATTTCGCGTTCGCGGCCGCTCCTCTTCTCGTCGCTGTCCGCGTCGGGCGTCGAGCTGAAGAGCACGATGCCGTCGAGCAGTTCGGGATGGCGTTCGCAGCAGGCCAGGGCCACGTAGCCGCCCATCGAGTGGCCCACGAGCGTGCAGCGCCCGATGCCGAGGGCCCGCAGGGCGTCGGCCGTCACGTCGGCCAGCCACTCCATCGTGTGCACGGGGCCCTTGACCTCCGAGATGCCGTGGCCGGGCAGGTCGAGCGTCACCACGCGCACCGATTTGTAGAGCAGGGGGATGAAATCCTCCCACACGAGCATGGATTCGAGGTAGCCGTGCAGCAGCACGACACAGCGGTCGCCCCGCTCCGAATCGCAGACGTGTACGGCGGTATCGCCCTCCATGATGAATTTTTCTGTCATTGTCCTTTTGTTTTTTCGTGTCGTTTTTGTCCGGCGGACCCGGGGAGCGTCCGGTGCTGCGCCTCGGTCCG
>VSOO01000005.1 GCA_009774895.1 Alistipes sp.
CATACGGCCATGTTGTTGGGCACGTAGTAGGTCGCGTGGTAGTTCTTCACGTTGGTGATCGACGGATTGCGCAGGCTCTCCTGCGAGCCGAGCACGGTCTGGCGGCCGTAGGGGTGGTTGGGGAAGAGCGCGGCATCCACGGCCTCCATGATCTTGCGGTTGTCGTTGGTGAGCGACATGTTCTTCTCCTCGTAGATGGTCTCCAGCTCGGTGTGAAAGCCGCGGATCACGGGGTCGCGGAAGCGGTCGGCCTCGATGCGGGCCCACTGCTCGATCCGGTTCGAGGGGATGTCCTCGATGTAGACGGTCATGTCCTTCGTGGTGTAGGCGTTGGTGCCGTCGGCGCCGATGATGGACATGAGTTTGTCGTACTCGTTGGGGATGGAGAGTTTCGAGGCTTCGTAGCTCAGGCTGTCGATGCGGCGGTAGATCGCGCGGCGCGCAGCCTCCTCGGGAATGCGGCGGTAGACCTCGAAGAGCATTTCTATCTCGTCGAGCAGCGGTTTCTCGGCCTCGTAGTCGGTGGTGCCGAACTGCGACGTGCCCTTGAACATGAGGTGCTCGAAGTAGTGGGCCAGGCCGGTGGTCTCGGGCGGATCGTTCTTGCCGCCCACCTTCACGGCGATGTAGGTCTGGATGCGGGGCGTTTCGGTATTGACGCTCATGTAGACCTTCAGTCCGTTGTCGAGCGTATAGATGCGGGTGGCGAGAGGGTCGCCCTCCACGGTTTCGTATCGGTATTTCTGACACGCCGCACAGCAGAACGCCAGCAGCGCGACGATCAGAAAACGCAAATATTTCATATTAAAAAGGTCTTCGTTCGGGGGAACGAAGGTACGGATTTTTCCGGTGAAAAACAAGTCCCGGCGGTGCGGTTCCCGAGGGGGCGGTTACCACAGTCCGCTAAACCATTCGCTGATTGCCGGATAGATTTCCGCCAGCGTGCATGCGAACATCGCGATGCAGACGGCAAGTTTCACTCCCGTGCCCACGGCGAACGAAACGAACGAGCCGAGGCCGATGCGCACGGCGCGCACGGGGTCGCGGCGGTCGTGGAGCAGCTCGCCCGCCACGGCGCCCAGGAAAGGCCCGAGGATCAGGCTCGCCACCGACATGAAGAAGAGCATGCCCGCGAGCATGCCGACCGTGGCGCCGGTCTGACCTGCGCGCGAGCCTCCGAGCAGCCGGGTGACCCATGCGGGCAGGAAGTAGTCGGCGGCCGTGGCGCCGAGCGTCGCGGCGAGCCATGCGAGCAGCGCGCCGCCCGTGACGCCCGATCCGGAGCTTGCCGCCAGACACGCCATGCCGGCCAGGCCGATCAGCGGACCGGGCAGCAGCGGCAGGATGCACCCCGCGATGCCCAGCAGGGTGAGAAGAACGGCGGCGGTGCAGAGCAGAATATCCATATCGGGTCAGAGTTTTACGGCGATGTAGGCCGCACCGCTGCGGCGTGCGGCTTCGAGCCCCACGGCCGAGTCCTCGAAGACGAGCGTTTCGCCCGGGGCGACGCCCTCGCGCTCCATGGCCAGCAGGAAGGCGTCGGGCGCGGGTTTGCTGCGCGCCACGTCGCCGCCGGCCAGGAGACCGTCCACGCCCGCCTCGATTCCGAGGCGGCGCATGACGCCGAGGATGTTGTCGCGGCTGCCGGTCGATACCACCCAGGCGCGGCCTCCGGCGGCGCGGAACGACTGCGCGAAGTCCCACAGCGGCCGGTTGAGCCGCACGAGGTCGAAATATTCGGGGTAGAGTTCGATCTTGCGGCGGCGGATGCGTTCGCGTTCCGCTTCGTCGCCGATGCCGAGCGCGGCGAGGAACTCGGCGCAGCGCATGCCGAAGAAGCGCGTGTCGTACTCTGTGCGGTCGAGCACGATGCCCGCTTCGCGCAGCGTGCGGGCGTAGGCGAGGTAGTGGGCCTCGCGCGTGTCGGCCAGCGTGCCGTCGAAATCCATCAGCAGCAGTCGGATGCGGTTTTCCATCAGTCGAAGGATTGCATGCCCGACTGCGCGATGCGGAGGATGCGCCGGTAGTCGGCCGGTGAGAGTTCGGAGAAGAAGTAGTGGATCGGATCCACGCGCATGCCGTTGTGGCGCACCTCGTAGTGGAGGTGGGGCGCCAGCGAGAGTCCGGTGTTGCCCGTCAGGGCGATGATCTCGCCGCGACGCACGCTCTGGCCGCGCTGCACCTGCACCTTGCTCAGGTGGGCGTAGGTGGTTTCGTATCCGTTGCCGTGGTCGATCACCACGGTCTGTCCCGAGGTGGAGTTGCGCTGCGCCACGTCCTTCACCGTGCCGTCCGCCGTGGCGAAGACGCGCGAACCCTCGGGCACGGTGTAGTCCACGCCCTGATGCGATTGCAGCGTCTTGTAGAAAGGGTGGTAGCGCATGCCGTACGAGGCGGTGAGCAGCGTGAGCTGCTGGTTGATTACGGGCTGGATCGAGGGGATGTGGCGGCGCGCTTCGCCCGTCGAGTCGAGGGCCCGCGCCATGGCGGCATGGGAGGCCTCGACCTGGGCGAGGCGCTGCCCGGCCTCCTCGATGCGGTGGCGGAATTCGCGCCGGAGGCGGCGGGTCGATTTGCCCAGCAGGGTCTCGTAGGTGCGGGCCACGTGCTGCTCTCCGCCTCGAAGTCGTAGGGGTCCGACTCGAACAGGGTGCGGAAGACGCCGCGGTCGCGCTCCTCAAGGTTTTCGAGCACGCTGCGCAGCGAGTCGTAGCGCTGTGTCAGCACCTCGTATTCGGAGCGCAGCAGGTCGGTGGAGTGGCGCAGCTTGTATTCGACGGGCGTGTCGAAAAAGAACGACAGTCCGACGTAGTAGAGCACGGCCGCGCCCAGCCACACCAGCGCTCCCACGGTCACGCGGACGATGATCTGCTTGCGGGCGCGGCGCCGCCGGAGCCTTTCGAGGTCTTTTTTTCCTGCCATCGGTCTAAAGCTTTTCGAAGTTGGTTTCGCGCATGCGCGACATCAATTTGTCGTACTCCTCGGAGGTCATGTTGCGGTTGAAGTAGTTGATCGGATTGACCGGCCGGCCGCGGTGGAGCACCTCGTAGTGGAGGTGCGTGGAGGTCGAGCGGCCCGTGTTGCCCGCCTCGCCGATCTTCTGGCCGCGCACCACGCGGTCGCCGGGCTTGACGAGCACCTTGTCCAGGTGGGCGTAGCGGGTCTTGTAGCCGAACTCGTGGTCGAGGAGCACCATGCGGCCGAAGCCGCCGTTGTGGCCCGAACTCACGGCCGCCTCGACCACGGCGTCGCCCGTGGCGTAGACCGGCGTGCCGCGGTCGCACCCGAAGTCCACGCCGTTGTGGGGCACGATGCGGTGGAGGATGGGGTGCAGGCGTCGCGGGTTGAAGGCGCCGATGCGGTCGTTGTGGAGGCGTGCGCGGTCGATGGGCCAGATGGCCGGAATGGCGGCCGACATCTTCTCCTTGTTGCGGGCCAGCGTCTGCAACTCGTCGAACGACACCGACTCGAAATAGAGTTCGCGCGCGAGGGCGTCGAGCTGCTGCCACGTGCCGATCATCAGCGGGGCGTACTCGTCGCCCGCGAGGGATGCGTATTTCTCGTCGGGATAGGGCACGGCGGCGCCGTCCGACGCGGTGCTGTCGGTGGCGAAGAGCGAACGGTAGACGTGGTTGTCGCGGTGGCGGATCTCTTCCACGCGGGCCCGGGCCGTGCGGATGCGCTCCTCCAGGATGCGGTAGCGGAGCTTCAGCTCGCGGTTTTCGCGGTTGATGCGGTACATCTTCGGGGTGTGGAAAAACGAGGAGAAGATGAAGTTGGCCAGCGACACGACGATGAATCCCGCGATGATGCGGCGCAGCAGCCTGTACGTGCGCAGGCGGAAAGCGACGTGGGTCGTCTCCGGGGCCTCGGCCGGCCGCTTCGCCCGCGTAGAGGGCTGTGTATTCGTCGAATCCGCTTTTTGTTCCATGCTCCGAATTTCTTTCAGGGGGTATGGTGCAAAATTAGGTTAAAATATGTAAATTTGCCACCCGGAAATTCTAACGCGAAAAACATAAGAATAGTATATGATGGAATCGAATGAAATCCGCCGGGCCTTTCTCGACTTCTTCGAGCGCAAGGGCCATGCGATCGTGCCGTCGGCGCCGATGGTGGTGAAGAACGACCCCACGCTGATGTTCACCAATGCGGGCATGAACCAGTTCAAGGATATTTTCCTGGGCAATGCGCCGCGCAAATACCCCCGTGCGGCCGACACGCAGAAGTGTCTGCGCGTGTCGGGCAAGCACAACGACCTGGAGGAGGTGGGTCATGACACCTACCACCACACCATGTTCGAGATGCTGGGCAACTGGTCCTACGGCGACTACTTCAAGAAGGAGGCCATCGAGTGGGCCTGGGAGCTGCTGCACGACGTCTACGGGCTGCCCGCCGACCGGATGTACGCCACGGTGTACGAGGGCTCGGCCGAGGACGGCGTGCCTTTCGACAGCGAGGCCTACGACTACTGGAAGCGCTTCCTGCCCGAGGACCACATCATCCGCGGCAACAAGCACGACAACTTCTGGGAGATGGGCGAGACGGGTCCCTGCGGCCCCTGCTCCGAGATCCACTACGACCTGCGCGACGAGGCGGAGATCGCCGCATGCCCGGGCCGCGAGATGGTCAATACGGGCCATCCCCAGGTGATCGAGATATGGAACCTGGTGTTCATGCAGTTCAACCGCAAGGCCAACGGTTCGCTCGAACCGCTGCCGGCGCGCAATGTCGATACGGGCATGGGCTTCGAGCGTCTGTGCATGATTCTCCAAGGCAAGAAATCGAACTACGACACCGACGTGTTCCAGCCCGCGATCGGACGCATCGCGGCGATGGCCGGCAAGCGCTACGGCGACGACGCGAAGGCCGACGTGGCCATGCGCGTGATCGCCGACCACCTGCGCGCCATTTCGTTCTCGATCGCCGACGGCCAGCTGCCCTCGAACGTCAAGGCGGGCTACGTCATCCGCCGCATCCTGCGCCGCGCCGTGCGTTACGGCTATACCTACCTGGGCTTCAACGAGCCGTTCCTCTGCCGTCTGGTGGCGGGCCTCGTGGAGCAGATGGGGGCGCAGTTCCCCGAGCTGAAAGCGCAGCAGGCGCTGATCGAGAAGGTGATCGAGGAGGAGGAATCGGCATTCCTGCGCACGCTGGCCACGGGCATCAGCCTGCTCGACGGCGTGATCGCACGTCTGCGCGAGGAGGGCGGCAGCCGCATCGCCGGAGCCGACGCGTTCCTGCTCTACGACACCTACGGATTCCCCATCGACCTCACGGAGCTCATCGCCCGCGAACAGGGCGTTGAGGTCGATCTGGAGGCTTTCGAACAGGAGCTCCAGGCCCAGAAGGCGCGCTCGCGCAACGCCGCGGCCGTGGCGGCCGACGACTGGCAGGAGCTGATTCCCCTGCGTCAGAGCGAATTCACGGGTTACGACACCCTTACCGAACAGGTGCGCATCGCGCGCTGGCGCCGCGTGACCTCGAAGAACCGCACGACCTACCAGCTGGTATTCGACCGCACGCCGTTCTACGGCAATTCGGGCGGTCAGGTGGGCGACACGGGCTTCATCGAGGGGGCCGGCGAGCGCATCCGCATCGTGGCTACCGAGAAGGAGAACGGACTGATCGTCCACATCGCCGAGCAGTTGCCCGCCGATCCCGGCGCGTGCTTCACGGCGACGGTCGATGCCGACAAGCGTCAGGCCGCGGCCAACAACCACACGGCGACGCACCTGCTGCACGAGGCGTTGCGCGACGTGCTCGGCAAGCATGTCGAGCAGAAGGGTTCGATGGTGGCGCCCGAGGGGCTGCGCTTCGACTTCTCGCACTTCCAGAAGGTGACGCCCGAGCAGCTGCGCGAGGTGGAGCGCCGCGTGAACCGCGCGATCCGCGCCGACCATGCGCTGGAGGAGAACCGTGCGGCCACGCGCGAGGAGGCCGAGCGCTGCGGGGCGATGATGCTCTTCGGCGAGAAGTACGGCGACCGCGTGCGCATGGTGCGCTTCGGCACCTCGGTGGAGCTGTGCGGCGGTACGCACACGCGGGCCACGGGTACCATCGGTCTGTTCAAGATCGTGAACGAGAGCGCCATATCGGCCGGCGTGCGACGCATCGAGGCCGTCACGGGCGAGCAGGCCGAGCAGATGCTCTACGTGGCGGAGGATACGCTGCGGGGTGTGGCCGAGGCGATGAACAATTCGCAGGTCGTGCAGGCCGTGCGCAAGATGATCGAGAGCAACGACGCCCTGTCGAAGGAGGTCGAGGCCATGCGTCGCGAGCAGATCGGACAGCTGGCCGACAAGATCGTGGCCTCGACGCCCGAGCGCGACGGCATGCAGCTCGTGGTCAAGCAGGCCGACCTGCTGCCCGACTTCATCAAGGACCTGGCCTACAACCTGCGCGGCCGCATGCCCAAGCTCGTATTCGTGCTGGGCACGAACCGCGGGGGCAAACCTTCGCTGACCGTCATGCTGGGCGACGAGATCGCCGCTGCCGGCGTGAATGCCGGTGCGGTGGTGCGCGAGGCCGCGAAGCTCATGCAGGGCGGCGGCGGCGGTCAGCCTTTCTTCGCTACGGCGGGTGGCAAGAACCCCGAGGGTTTGCAGTCTGCCATCGACCGGGCCGTGGAGCTGATCGTGGAGAAACTGAAATAGCTGCGCAGTGCGACCGTGCGGTCCGCGTCGTGCCGGCGCGGGGCCGCACCCCGGTTCGGACGCTGCCGGGGCGCCGGGGCGGAGGCTCCCGGACAGGGTGCTTCCGCAGCGGAAAAAGAACGAAACAAAGTGATTATGGCACAGAAAGTATTGCTTATGATTCTCGACGGCTGGGGTGACGGCCGTCACGACCGGTCGGATGTCATCTACTCGATGCATCCGGCCTATATCGAAGCCATGACGGCGAAGTATCCCCATGCGCACCTGCGCACCGACGGCGAGAACGTCGGACTGCCCGAGGGGCAGATGGGCAACTCGGAGGTGGGGCATCTCAACATCGGCGCCGGCCGCGTGGTGTACCAGGACCTGGTGAAGATCAACCGCGCATGCAGCGACGGCTCGATCCTGCGGAATCCCGAGGTGGCGGCGGCGTTCGCCCATGCCCGCGATCGGGGCGTGAGGGTGCATTTCATGGGGCTGGTGTCCGACGGCGGCGTGCATTCGTCGCTCGATCACCTCTTCAAGTTGTGCGACATCGCCGCCGATTACGGCCTGGGCGACCGCACGTTCGTGCACTGCTTCATGGACGGCCGCGACACCGATCCGCGCAGCGGCAAGGGATACCTCGAAGCGCTCGAAAAGCACATGTCGGCTACGGCGGGCCGTGTGGCTACGGTCGTGGGACGCTACTACGCCATGGACCGCGACAAACGCTGGGACCGCGTGAAACGCGCCTACGACGCACTGGTCGAGGGCATCGGCACGCCGGCGGCGGACATGGCGGATGCGGTGCAGCGGTCGTACGACGCGGGCGTGACGGACGAGTTCGTCGAGCCCGTGGTGCGGGTCGATGCCGACGGCAATCCCGTGGGCACCATCCGTCCGGACGACGTGGTGATCTTCTTCAACTACCGCAACGACCGGGCGAAGGAGCTCACGATCGCGCTGACGCAGGAGGAGATGCCGGCCGAGGGGATGCACACGCTGCCTCTCTACTACTGCTGCATGACCCCCTACGACGCGAAGTTCCGGGGCCTGCACATCCTTTTCGACAAGGAGAACGTGCCCGACACCATCGGCGAGTACGTCGCGCGGCAGGGCCTTTCGCAGCTGCGCATCGCCGAGACCGAGAAGTACGCCCACGTGACCTTCTTCCTCAACGGCGGCCGCGAGGAGCGGTTCGCGCGCGAGGAGCGCATCCTGGTGCCCTCGCCGAAGGTGGCGACCTACGACCTCCAGCCCGAGATGAGCGCCTACGAGGTGAAGGACCGGCTGGTGGAGGCGCTCGCGACGCAGCGTTTCGATTTCATATGCCTCAACTTCGCCAACGGCGACATGGTGGGGCACACGGGCGTGTACGACGCGATCTGCAAGGCCGTGCAGGCGGTCGATGCGTGCGTGGAGGCGGTGGTCGAAGCCGCGCGTGCCAACGGTTACGAGGTGGTGATGATCGCCGACCACGGCAACGCCGACCATGCGGTCAATGCCGACGGCACGCCCAATACGGCGCACTCGCTCAACCCCGTGCCCGTGGTGGTGGTGTCGGACCGCGTGCGGAGCGTGCGCGACGGCATCTTGGCCGACGTGGCGCCCACGGTGCTGCGCCTGATGGGGCTCGAACAGCCCGCCGCGATGACCGGCGAGTCGCTCGTGGAGATGAAGTAATGTATAATATATTGATTATTATATGAATACCCCCCCCCATGCCGGGAGTATAAATCCGGATACGGCCGCCGCTGTCGGCGGCCGTATCGACTGGATCGACTCTTTGCGCGGCCTGGCTATTCTGCTCGTGGTCTTCGGGCATGTGAGCCGCGTCAGTTTCGAGGCGGCGCCCGGTGTGCTTTCGGCACTCTTCTCGTATGTCAATATGCCGCTGTTTTTCTTTTTGAGCGGCTTCGTGGCGTGGCGCGCCGGGCGGCAGTGGACCGCGGCATTCGCTCTGAGGCAGCTGGGTGGCAAGGCACTGCACCTGCTGGTTCCTTTCGCGCTCTTTTTCGCGGTCAAGGTGTGGAAGCTCGACGGCATACCGTTGCGCGATGCTCTGGCCGATCCGATGAAGTGCGGTTACTGGTTTCTTCCGGTGCTGTTCTATATGTTTGCGGCGTGGTATGCCGTGTGCCGAATCACGGCCCGCGCGGGTGCGGAGCGTTTTCGCGATGCGCTGCTGGTCGCAACGGCTTTCGTGCTGCTTGCCGCGGGTTTTCTGCTGCGCAAGGGAAGCGACAGCCCCGCGTGGTTCTCAGGGCTGCTTTTCTGCCGCTTTTTCCACTTTTTCGTGGCGGGCCTGCTCGCCCGCAAGTACGAGGCGCGCTTCTTCCGGATGTTCCGGCCGGCCGGCATGACGGCGCTCGTCGTCCTGTTTTTCGGAATGATGCTCGTCCTGGGCCGTTCCGTGGCCGGAGCTACGGTGGGCGATGCGCTTCAGGGTGCGTTCGGGTCGCTGGCTCTGTTCGGTGTGGTGGTGAAGTATGTACCGCTGCCCTATGCGGGGCTGCTGCTCGCGTTCGGATTCTTCTATAAGTACCGCGAAGCCGTGGGGCGCGGCCGCCCGGCGGGGCGGATGCTGCAATACGTCGGGCGGCGCACGCTCGACATCTATCTGATCCACTATTTCCTGCTTCCGGTGCTGCCTTTCGTCGGTCCGTTTTTTACCGACTATCCCAACGACCTGCTCTATGTGGCGGCAACGGTCGCGGTGTCGGTGCTCGTCATGACGTTCAGTCTGCTCGTGGGCAGCATCGTGCGGATGAGCGATCCGCTTGCGGCGCTGCTCTTCGGACAGCGTTCCTCACGGCCGTATTCGGGTCCGGCGGGCCGAAAGAATTTGCGTGCGGCGACGAACACCTTCGCGCCACGCATGTTTTGTTCGCGGAGGGCCGCTCGGGCGGACCCGCGCTATTTTCGGGCGATGCAGAACAGGTCGTAGCAGCTTTCGTCCGCGGGGGCGAGGCGGTAATCCTCGGCCGTGATCGAGAGCGTCAGGCCGCGGTCCTGCTCCAGCAGGCGGCGGCGGTTGATGCGGTTGAGCAGGTCGTAGGGCAGTTGCAGCATCCATCGCGGCAGGCGGTGCTGGAGGTCGAGCACGTCGAAGCGTGCGATGCGCTCCACGCTGCGCCGGTTGTTCTCGTAGTAGGCCGTAACCTTGTCGTTGCCGAAGACGCCGAGGATTTCGACCTCCGCGAAGCGGCTGCCGAGCAGGTTGCGCAGCTGGTCGGCGGTGTACTCGCGCACGTGCCACGGATTGCGCGTGAGCGACATCGGGGCGTTGGGCGTGGTCAGCACGAGCAGTCCTCCGGGCCGCAGCACGCGGGCTGCTTCGGCCACGAAGTCGAGGTCGCGGCGGATGTGCTCGATCACCTGGAACGAGATCACGCAGTCGAAAGCGTTCGAATCGAAGGGCAGGGGAGGCACCTCGGCCTGCATGAATACGGCGTGCTCCATGCCCGGGATGTCGCCCTCGGGCACATGCTTGTCGAGGGTGACGAAGCGGTCGGCATGGGGTGCCACGACCTCGACGCCGTAGCCTGCGCCGGTGCCGATTTCGAGCACCTGGCCCGAGATGCGTTTCGCCGCTTCGCGGTAGGCCAGCAGCGAGCGCTGGAATACGAAGTTGTCCGACGCGTCGCGCGATACGCGCTCGGCCGTCGCGAGTTTTCCGCTCATCGCCGCACGAGTCTGGTTTCGGTGTCGGAGGTCTCGGCCTCGCCGCTCTTGAGCAGCATGCCGAGGGCCCGTTTGAATACCTTCTTGCTCATCTGCGTGCGTGCCGCGATGTCGGCCGGGTCGCTCCGGTCGCCCAGCGGCAGCGTGCCGCCGTTCGCGCGCAGCAGACGCCGCAGCTCGTCGGCCGAGTCGCGGACCTGGGCCACGCCCTGCTGCTGGAGGCTGACGTCTATGCGGTTGTCTTCGGTGATGCGGCGCACGTAGCCCGTGAGCCGGTCGCCCACCGCCACGGGACGGAAAAGCTGGTTGCGGTAGAGCATGCCCCAGTGGCGGTTGTCGATGATGACGCGGAAGCCGATCGGGCTCTCCGAGGCCACGAGCAGGCGCACCTCCTGCTGCGGACGCACGTCGATCGTGTCGTTGTTGATGAAGCTCTTGAGTTTGGTCGTGGCCACGCAGCGTCCCGTGATGTCGTCCTCGTAGAGGTAGACGATGTAGCTGTGGCCCGTGAGGATGCCTCCCTGCTGGTTGCGGTTGGGCAGGAAGAGGTCCTTGCCGAAGAGTCCCCAGTCGAGGAAGGCGCCGTGGGGGGTCTTGTCCACCACCTTGAGGTATCCCGCCTCGCCCGCGCGGAGCAGCGGCGTCTCGGTGGTCGCCACCAGGCGGTCTTCGGAGTCGTGGTAGACGAAAACCTCCTTTTCGTCGCCCACGCGGTCGGTAAGCGATACGTAACGGTTGGGGAGCAGCACTTCGGCCTGCTCCTCGTCGGCGAGGTAGAGTCCGTATTCCGAGATGCGGGTGATCGTGAGTTTCTGCGTGTGTCCGGCTTTGAGCATGCGGCGGTAATTTTATGGTTCGGTTTTATGGGAAGTCGTCCCGTCCGGCGTCCGAACCTCGTTCGGCGCGCTTCCGGACCTGCGGGAACGTTTCGCACAAAAGTACTCAAAAAAAACGAAACGGAAGAACGTTCGGCGATCCGATGCGTGAAGTGCGGCTGCGCTGCGTTCGGCCGGTGCCGCCGCCGGGGGGCGCTGCGTGCGAAAATTGCGGAAAAATGCGATTTTTTCGTCCGGCCGATGCATATTATCGGAAAAAGCGCTATATTTGTTTTAAATATGTAAGTGAAAATGAAACTCAACGTAGCGATTTGTCAGGTCGATATGGAGTGGGAGGAGACCGAACACAACCTCTCCCGTATCGAAAAAGTAGTTGCCGAGGCCGCCGCCGACGTGGTGGTGCTGCCTGAGATGTTTGCCACGGGATTCAAACTGCGTCCCTCGGTGGTCGCCGAAACGATGGACGGCCCGGTCGTGACGGCCATGCGCCGCTGGGCCCGCGAGTACGACAAGGCCGTGGTGGGCAGCGTCGTCATTCTGGAGGACGGCATTTACCGCAACCGCATGCTCTTTGTCGAGCCTTCGGGCAAGATGACCCAATACGACAAGCACCACCTCTTCCGGCCGGGAGGCGAGGGCCGCGACTACACGCCCGGCAAGCGCCGGGTAGTGGTGGAGTACAAGGGCTTCCGCTTCCTCATGCAGGTATGTTACGACCTGCGGTTCCCCGTCTTCAGCCGCAACCGCGGCGACTACGACGCCATCATCTACTGTGCGTCGTGGGACAACAAGCGCCGCGATGCGTGGTGTGCGCTTCTGCGTGCCCGCGCCATCGAGAACCAGAGCTACGTCATCGGCGTGAACCGTGTGGGAACCGATCCCGATGCGGTGTACATCGGCGATTCGAAAGCCATCGACTACCTCGGCCGCACGATGGCCGATGCCGAGAGCGGCGAGTGGACGATGGTCGTGACGCTCGACCTGGAGGAGCAGCGCGCGTTCCGCCAGTCCTTCCCCGCGTGGATGGATGCCGACGACTTCGAACTGAAAAACCTGGAGTAGGCGGCTTCCGCATACGAAACGGCTCCGGATCCGGCGACGACAGGTGCGCCGGGTCCGGAGTTTTCGTGCGAACGTGCGCCGGGGGCGAGGGCTTGTTCCCGGGTGCTTGTTCCCGGAGTGTAACCAGCTTCCGGTGCGGATGCGCGCGGTGAACCGCAGCATGTCAGGGGACGTGGTTTCGCCGGCCGCCGCTTGCGTCCCGCCGTCGGATTGTCTTTGCCGAAGCCCCGTGCTGTTTTCGCTGCCGGAGAGCCTGCGCCTTAGGTACTCCTGCTCGGCAAATTGCAAGCGAGCTTGCTTTTGCCCTCGCGTATTCGTACTTTGGCTTCGCCTTAGGTACTCCCGCTCGGCAAAATGCAAGCGAGCTTGCTTTTGCCCTCGCGTATTCGTACCTTTGTTCCGATTTTTGTGCGGCGCACACGCTGGGGTGCCGCGCATCCGTTTGTATGTGGATATGGAGAGAGAGGAGAAAATCAAGATACTCGGTGCGAGGGTGCACAACCTGAAGAACGTGGACCTGGAGATTCCGCGCCGCAAACTGGTCGTCGTCACGGGCCTGAGCGGCTCGGGCAAGTCCTCGCTGGCGTTCGACACGATCTATGCCGAGGGGCAGCGCCGCTACATGGAGACGCTCTCGGCCTATGCGCGTCAGTTCGTGGGGACGATGGAGCGTCCGGATGTGGACAAGATCACGGGTCTGAGCCCCGTCGTGGCCATCGAGCAGAAGACGACCAACAAGAACCCCCGCTCGACGGTAGGCACCGTGACCGAGATCAACGACTTCCTGCGTCTGCTCTACGCTCGCGCCTCGCGGGCCTATTCGCCCGAGACGGGCGAGGAGATGGTCCACTACGGCGACGACCGCATTGCCGAGCTGATCCTGGAGGGGTTCTCCGGGCGCAAAATCGCACTGCTGGCCCCCGTGGTCAAGGGGCGCAAGGGCCACTATCGCGAACTCTTCGAGTCGCTGGCGAAAAAGGGCTACCTCTATGCCCGCATCGACGGCGGGATCCGCGAGATCGCGGCCGGCATGAAGCTCGACCGCTACAAGATCCATACGATCGACCTGGTGATCGACCGCCTGGTCGCCGGGCCCGATGCCGCGGAGCGCATCCTGACCTCGCTGCGCGAGGCCATGCGCCAGGGCAAGGGCTCGATGGCCGTCTACGACTACGGCACGGAGGGGGTGCGCTACTATTCGCGCCACCTGATGTGCCCCTCGACGGGCGTGTCATTCGAGGACCCGGCGCCGCATACCTTCTCCTTCAATTCGCCCAAGGGGGCGTGTCCCCGCTGCAACGGTCTGGGCGAGGAGGCGGTGTTCGATGCCGACAAGATCATTCCCGACCGCAGCAAGTCGCTGCGCGGAGGTGCCGTGGAGCCGCTGGGCAAGTGCGGCGGCATGCTCTTCGCCATCCTTGAGGCGTTGGGCCGCCGCCACGGTTTCACCATGGACGACCCCGTGGAAGCCATCTCCGCCGAAGGCATGAACGCCATACTCTACGGCGATGCGGAGCCCCTGGCGGTCGATATTTCGCAGTTCGCGCCTGCGGGCGGCACGCGTCTGGCGCCCTGGGAGGGCGTGGCCGAGTACATCGCCCGCACCGAGGACGACGATTCGGCCCGCGGCCGCAAGTGGCGCGAGCAGTTCCTGGCCTATCGCCGGTGCTCGGCGTGCGACGGCACGCGCCTGAAGCCCGAGGCGTTGCAGTTCCGCATTGCGGGCCGCAACATCGCCGAGGTCTCGTCCCTCTCGCTCGACGAGTTCGCCCGCTGGATCGGGGGGCTGCGCGGGCAGATGAACGACAAGGAGTGGACGATCGCCCGCGAGGTCGTGAAGGAGATCGGCGAGCGCACGCAGTTCCTGCTGGAGGTGGGCCTGGGCTACCTCTCGCTGGCACGCGCCTCGCGCACGCTGTCGGGCGGCGAGAGCCAGCGCATACGGCTCGCGACGCAGATCGGTTCGAAGCTGGTCAATGTGCTCTACATTCTCGACGAACCCTCGATCGGACTCCACCAGCGCGACAACCGGCGTCTGATCCGCAGCCTCGAACAGTTGCGCGACGCCGGCAACTCGGTGATCGTGGTCGAGCACGACGAGGAGATGATGCGCGCGGCGGACTACATCGTCGATGTGGGGTCCGGAGCGGGCCGGCGCGGCGGCCGCATCGTGGCCGCCGGCACGTTCGACGAGATCCTGCGCGCGCAGAGCGTCACGGCCGACTACCTCACGGGGCGCCGGCGGATCGTGGTGCCGGAGCATCGGCGCAAGGGGTCCGGGCAGCGGATCGTGATCCGCGGTGCCCGGGGCAACAACCTGCGGAGCATCGACGCGGAGTTTCCGCTGGGCGTGTTCGTCTGCGTGACGGGCGTCAGCGGCTCGGGCAAATCGACGCTCGTGAACGAGACGCTGCGGCCGATTCTGAGCCGTGCGCTCTACCGTTCGTTCGATCAGCCGCTCGACTACGATTCGGTCGAGGGGATCGAGCACGTGGACAAGCTGGTGGTGGTCGATCAGTCGCCCATCGGCCGCTCGCCGCGCAGCAATCCCGCGACCTATTCCGACGTCTTCACCGACATACGCAAGCTCTTCGAGAAGACGCCCGACGCCCAGATCCGCGGCTACAAGGCGGGGCGTTTCTCGTTCAACGTGAAGGGCGGCCGGTGCGAGGAGTGCCGCGGCGCCGGGGTGCAGACCATCGAGATGAACTTCCTGCCCGACGTCTACGTCACCTGCCGCGCGTGCGGCGGCCACCGCTACAACCGCGAGACGCTCGAAGTGCGCTACAAGGGCCGCAGCATCGACGAGGTGCTGAACATGACGGTCAATATGGCGGTGGAATTCTTCGAGAACATCCCCGCCATCCACCAGAAGCTCCGTGCGATCCAGGAGGTGGGGCTGGGTTACCTTACGCTGGGGCAGCCCTGCACCACGCTGTCGGGCGGCGAGAGCCAGCGCATCAAGCTGGCCTCCGAGCTCTCGAAGCGCGACACGGGCCGCACGCTCTACATCCTCGACGAGCCGACGACGGGCCTCCACTTCGAGGACATACGCCAGTTGCTGGAGGTGCTGAACAAGCTGGTCGAAAGGGGCAATACGGTGGTGGTCATCGAGCACAACCTCGACGTCATCAAGGTCGCCGACCACCTGATCGACATCGGACCCGAGGGCGGGGCCGGCGGCGGCGAGGTCGTGGCTGCGGGCACGCCCGAAGAGGTGGCGCGGTGCGAACGCAGCCACACGGGGCGATTCCTGGCCCAGATGGGGCTCTGACCGGGCCTTTTGCCGACGGGTTGTCGGAGCTTCCCGGCCCGGACGGGGGCTGGCCGCCTCGGGGCACCGTTTTTGCACGTAGGGCGCAAAACCTTATGTGCCATGAAAAAATTCCTTTACATCGCCCTGGGGGCCCTGCTGTGTGCGGGCGTCTACACCGTGATCGGTCAGAAAAAGACCCTTTCGCCCAAAGAGGAGCGCCGCGAGGTGCGCGAGAAGCGTCGTGCCGAGCGCATCGCCGAGTACGAACGGTTCAATGACTCGCTGGTCATGTCGCGCAATTTCCAGTTCAACCCGCAGACCATGCAGCAGCTGCCCGCAGGTTCCATGCGCCAGGTGCTCAACCCGGCATTCAACGTCGGGGTGTGGGATGCCACGGTCGATGTCTGCCTTCCCTACATCAAGGGTTTCGTACCCCCTTACTACGCCACGGTGCTCAACTATACCGTTCCCTCCGTGCAGGGCTACACGGCCGAGCAGACCCACGAGGGCTGGCTGGTGACTTTCACCTCGCCGCTCTTCTCCGCTTCGACCTATACCTTCACTTTCGAAATCTACTCGCGCACGGGCGGTGCGACGCTTACCATTGCCAATCCGCTCTACAACTCCGTGCAGTATTCGGGAACCATTTCGCAGCTTTACTGATGCCGCGGCGGGTGCGGCCCGGTTGTTGCACCGGCTTCCGCACATGCGGTATCGCGCCGCTGCGGTGCCGCCGTGACTCCGTGATGCCGCCCCGGGTGCCTGCCCGCCGGTCGCGTTTCAGCGATCGTTCCTGAAGATAAGTACCGCGGCTGCCGCCGAGACGCCCTCTTCGCGGCCTTCGAAACCCAGGTGCTCTGTGGTCGTGGCTTTGACCGACACTCGATCGACGCCCACACCCATAGCACCGGCCATCGCAGCCCGCATGGCGTCGATATGCGGCCGCAGCCGGGGCCTTTGCAGCGAGATCGTGCAATCCACATTGCCGATCTCGTATTTTTTTGCGCGCAGCAGCGCCGCGACGCGTTGCAGCAGAACTTTCGAGTCGATGCCCGCATATTCGTCCGACGTGTCGGGAAAGTGCTGCCCGATGTCGCCCAGGGCCGCCGCGCCCAGCAGGGCGTCGCATACGGCATGGATCGCCGCATCGCCGTCGGAGTGTGCGATGCACCCTTTCGTGTGGGGTATTTCCACCCCGCCGAGGACCAGACGCAACCCCTCGCCGAGGGCGTGCACGTCGAATCCGTAACCTATTCTGAAATCCGATTCCATGCGGCAAAGGTAACGATTTTTCGCATAAAGCAATCCGCCCCGGCAGACGAAAGCTGCCGGGGCGGATTGCCTTATGAGTGACCAGCGTGTCGGTTACTTGAAGAAGATCGACGAAATCTCCTTGTAGTTATGTACGCGCTCGATGACGTCGGCGAAGATGTCCGCAACCGACAGCACCGTGAACTTGCTGAGGTTCTGATCCTCGCGCAGCGGAATGGTGTCGGTGACGATCACTTCCTGCAATGCGCTGGCGTTGATGCGGTCCTAGGCCGGGCCCGAGAGCACGGGGTGGGTGATGGCCGCGCGCACACTCTTCGCGCCGCGCGCCATGAGCATGTCGGCCGCCATGCAGATCGTGCCGGCGGTGTCGATCATGTCGTCCACGATGAGGATGTTGCGTCCCTCGACTTCGCCGATGGCCGTCATCTTGCCCACGACGTTGGCTTTCGCGCGCTCCTTGTGCGAGATGATGATCGGCGTGCCGAGGTGCTTGGCGTAGGTGTTCGCACGCTTCGCGCCGCCCATGTCGGGTGCGGCGATCGACAGGTCCTCGATGTTGAGGCTGCGGATGTAGGGCACGAAGATGCCGCTGGCATAGAGTGCGTCCACGGGCACGTCGAAGAAGCCCTGGATCTGGTCCGCATGCAGGTCCATCGTCATGATGCGGTCCACGCCCGCGGCCATCAGCAGGTTGGCCACCAGCTTGGCGCCGATCGGTACGCGCGGACGGTCCTTGCGGTCCTGGCGCGCCCAGCCGAAGTAGGGCATTACGGCCACGACCTTGTAGGCCGATGCGCGGCGTGCGGCGTCGATCATCATCAGCAACTCCATGAGGTTGTCCGAGGGCGGGAAGGTCGATTGGATGATGAAGACCGTACAGCCGCGGATGGATTCGTTGAAGCAGGGCTGGAACTCCCCGTCGCTGAATTGCAGCACCTCCGACTGACCGAGCGTGGTGCCGAAGCTGGCAGCGATCTTCTCGGCGAGGTATTTCGAGTCGCGGCCCGCAAAGATTTTGATTTTGTGGATAGCCATAGGGTTAGCGGATTTTACGATGCAAATATAGAACAATACGGCGAAAAACCGATCTTTCCGACCGGCTTTTTATCAACATTCGGTCAAACAGCGCCCGATGAAGTCCAGAATCGTGTCGCGGCCCGTGCCGCGGGCGCTCGATGTGACGCCCCTCGGAGGCAGTTCATCCCACTCCTCGGACAGCGTGGCGCGGTAGCGGGCGAGCGAACGCTCGGTCTGGGCTTTCGACAGCTTGTCGGTCTTGGTGAAGACGATGCCGAACGGCACGCCGTTTTCGCCGAGCATGCGGATGAAACGCAGGTCGATGGCCTGGGGTTCGAGCCGCGCATCGACCAGCACGAAGAGGAAGTGGAGGCGTTCGCACCGCAGCACGTAGTCGGTGATGAGCTTCTCGAAACCGCCGCGCACGGCTTTCGAGGTGCGGGCGTAGCCGTAGCCGGGAAGATCGACCAGGTACCAGCGGTCGTTGATCCTGAAGTGGTTGATAAGCTGTGTCTTGCCGGGCGTGCCCGACACCTTGGCCAGCCCTCCGTGGGCGGTCAGCATGTTGATGAGCGACGAGTTGCCTACGTTGCTGCGGCCGATGAACGCGAAGTCGGTCAGCGTGTCGTCGGGCACCTGCGACACCTTCGCCGAGCTGCACCGGAATTGTGCCTGTGTGATCTGCATGACGGGGGCGTTTACTCCGATTTGAAGGTGATGTCGTCCTTGGGCGGTTCGATGAATTCGAAACGCAGCGTGCGTTCGAGGCCCTGACCGAGCGTGTAGGGGGCGCTGAATCCCGAGGCGTGGGCCTTGCGGGCGTCGAACTGGGTGGTGGCACAGAATTTTTTCACCCGCACGGAACTTATCGTCAGTTTCTTGCGGGTTATGGCGGCCAGCAGATCGAAACACTTTCCTCCGAGCATTCCGAGCCAATAGGGGAAGTGTGTGGTCGGTATGTGCTTGCCGAGGACCTCGCTTACGTGGAATACCAGCTCGTTCATCGTGAAGTCCGGTTTATCGACGTAATTGTATACGTTGTACCCTTCGGTCTTCTCGTCGATCAGGAAGCGGATGAACGACACGATGTTGCCGACGTAAGCCATCGACTTTCTGTTGCGTCCGCCGCCGATCATGAGGAAGCGTCCGCTCGAAATCTGACGCAGCAGATTGAAGACATTGCCCCGGTTGCGCTCGCCGAAGATCACGGTCGGGCGCAGGATGCCGATGTTGAAGTCGGGATGTTCCGCATGCCACTGCTGCAACACCTCCTCCGCCTGCCATTTGCTTTTGCCGTAATGGTTGAACGGATCGGCCGGATGCGTTTCGTCCGGATTCTCCTTGTTGAGGCCGTAAACCGCCACCGAGGAGGTGAAGACGAGGCGCCGCACACCCGTTGCGAGCATGGCTTCGAGTACGTTTTTCATGCCCCCGACGTTCACGTCGTAGTAGAGCGACACGGGCGACACGTCGTCGCGGTGTTCGGCAGCCAGCAGCACCACGACGTCCGATCCTGCGATTTTTTCGCGCAGCGCCTCCGCATCGCGCACGTCGGCCAGCTGCGTCACGTGGGGGAAGAAGTGGCTTTGCCGCTTGTCGATGTTGCGCAGCGTGTATTTTTCGGGCTGCTCGCCGAGCAGCCCCAGTAAGCGGGTTCCGACGAATCCGGAGCCTCCGATGAGTGTGATGTTCATATTGTTATTTCCGATTGATCCGATCGTATATTTTCCGATATCCGTCCTCCATGCTGTCGATGGTGAACGACCGCTCGTATGTGGCGCGTGCCGCGTGCGACATGGTTTCGTAGCGGCCGTCGTCGGCAAAGATCGCTTCGATCTTTTCGGCAAATGCCTCCGGGCGGTTTTCCACGGCATGGCCGTTGGTGCCGTCGAGCAGTTCGGCGATGCCGCCTACGGCCGAGGCTACGACGGGCTTGCCGTGCGACAAGGCCTCGATGATCGACATGGGGAGTCCCTCGAAGTCGGAACAAAGCATGAACAGGTCGGCCTGGTCAAGCAGACGGTCCGCCATCGGGATCCGCCCCAGCAGCACGGCATTGTCCGGTTTGTCGTAGTCGCGGCCGTTGCCGACCCATACGAAGGCGTACTGCGGAAAACGCGCCGCCGTGTCGAGGAAGAGGTCCATGCGCTTGGGCGCGTCGTCGCGCGCGATGCACATGACGATTTTTTCGTAGCGTGTCCTGAGCTCCTTGAGGCGCGCGGCGGCTTGCGGCGACGCGGTTTCGGCGCCGGGGCCGCAGTCGGCGATTCCGTTGTAGACGAACGAAACATTGTGTGTGATGCCTTCCGCCCGCAGGTTGTCCAGGTCGTAGCGGCTCACGCCGACAATGGCGCTGCAACGCCGCTGGAGGCGTTTTTCGATCCCGAGGAATTTGCGGTTCGCCACGCGGATCGAGTCGAAGCCGTGCACCGTGTAGAGCGTTTTGCGCGGTGCGAAGGCGATGCGTCCCAGGGCCCCGATCTTGGAGGAGTGGAGGTGTACGATGTCGGGCCTGAGCCGCAGACGGCACCAGATGAGCCGGAGCAGCACGAATGCGTCGCGCCACGATATTTCGCGGTGCAACTGTTTTATTCCGATCGTGCGGACCCTCGGATCGAGGGCCTTCCAGGCCTCGCCGTCGGCCGACGAAATGACATACACTTCGTTGTCGAGCACTTGGCGGTTTGCCAGATTGACGACGACGGACTGTGCGCCGCCTACCGACGAGAGGGTAATGACGTGAAAGATACGCATTTTATGAAGGTATGGTTGTTTGTTGCGACTCAGGGGGTCATTCCGGCAGGCGGAACTCCACGACGTAGTGGCGTTCGCGCTGCTCGACGGGCGGGATCTTCATGTAGTCGCCGTAGACGCACGTGAGGTAGGTGTGCGGATCGTGCGGCACGGGAACCCGGTGTCCGTCGAACGACGCCGTGCCGACGGGCAGGATGGCCGCGAGGGGGAATCCTTTCCACTTGTACGACACGCCCGGATAGTGCACGCGCTCCGAGGGCGCCGAGCGCACGAAGCGGTCGAAAATCCGGCACCACGTGCGGTGGCTGAGGAACGAGAAGCACCAGCCCAGGCCGAGGCGCACGCGGTAGTGCCAGCGGAGGGCCCGCGTGCCGGACATGTAGCGCCGGAACTCGGGGTTGCGGAACCGGTACATGGCCGTGAAGCGCGTGATGCCCACCAGGCCGTTGGCGATGAAGTGCTTCACGCTGCGCACCACGGGGTTTGCGGGCAGGTATTCGAGCGGGAAGATGTCGATGAACACGCCCTGCGGATAGGGTGCCCGCAGGTCGGACAGCTCCGAGAATACGGTGTGCGTATCGACGACCTTGGCGAAGAGCGCCTTCGTTTCGCCCGGAAGTCCGGGCGCCATGATTTCGTAGCGTCCGGCCAGCTCCGCGGGGGCGATGGCGAGGAAGCGGTCGTAGTCTTCGCGCAGCATCATCACGTCCAGGTCGTCGTCCCAGGGGATGAAACCCCCGTGGCGCACGGCGCCCAGGGCGCTGCCCGAGCACATCATCACGCGGATGCCGTGCTTGTCGCACACGCGGGCGATGTCGAGAAACATGCCCAGCAGATGGTTTTGCAGCCGCTTCAGGTCGTCGTCCGTGAGCGGACAGAGCTGGTCCGAGGTATGGGCCAGCCGTTTCATGTATTTCGAAAGACGAAGCATGGTATTGTATGTGGTTCAGTGTTTGTCAGTCGTTCGTGGCTGCGGCCGTGCCGCAGGGGGTGTGCACGATCTCTTCGATCATGGCGCGATCGAGGCATGCTATTCGCGTGCACAGCGCCGTGTCGATGCGTCCCTGTGCGAGGTAACGCATTCCCGTCATCCGTCCTCCCCACTCCAGTAC
>VSOO01000050.1 GCA_009774895.1 Alistipes sp.
CCCAGGTGCCGGTGGGCGCCGCGGTGCCCGAGGTCACCTTGTGGCGGCTGTTCCAGTCCACGATGGCCACGAAGATGCGGGCCACGTCCTGCTGTCCCGCGCCGATGGGTGCGCCGTCGTGCATGTCCACGTCCACGATGCCGATCTTCTCGGCGTAATATTTCAGGTGGAGCGCCGTGGGGCGCGCCGTCCAGTCGTAGGGCTGGCCGAATTCGACCACGCCTTTCGTGAGTCCGTCCTTGTAGAAGATGCCTGAGAGCAGGTTGCCCGCGGCCAGCACGCCCGCGGCCGAGGTCGCGGCCATTTTGGCGCAGTGCGCCCCCTCCATTCCGGGGAAGGTGCTCCACTGGCAGAGTCCGCCGGCGAAGGTGTTGTTGCCGCTGGCCCAGAAGGCGGCGTCGGCATTCTGCTGCGTGAAGCAGGACATGCCGGCCTCCTCCATGCCGCCCTGGGGGATGGGGTCGCCCGCGGGCGTTTCGAAGGTGCCTTCGTCGGTGACCGTGCCGTCCACCGTGAGGCGGTATTCGTAGGTGCGGCCGGCGAAGAGACCCGTCGTCGGGTCGATCGTGTGCACCGTGAGGCCTGCGGCGTTGGTCTGCTCGCTCCAGCGGGGTGCGATGCGTGCCGAGCAGGTGCCGTCCTCCGCGAGCGTCACGTCGGCCGCCCGCCACTCCTCGGTGCCGCTGCGGCGATACTCCAGGGCTACGGTTTCGGCTCCGGGCTGCGACGCGATGCTCAGCGTGCCCGTGTTGCGCCACAGGTCGGCCGCCGAGAGCGCCACCACCAGCTCGGTCTGCCGCACGTAGAGCGCCCAGCGCTCCTCGAAGTCGTGGTACGTGACGTAGACGTAACGCACCGACGAGAAGTCGGTCAGCTCCTCGGGAGCGGGATTCAGCGTCGTGATGCCCTCCGGTCCCAGCTTCAGATCGGTGATCCGCACTGCGCGCAGGTCGGCGTCCATGCCCACGTGGGCTGTGGCCGTGCGCCGCTCGGAGTCTATTTCCGCGGCGCCGATCTGGCCTTCGACCGCGAAGCGGCGTTCGATCCGCTGCTCGGCGCGAAGCTCCCATTCGTAATCCTGGTAGAGCGAGAGGGTGATGAACTGCGGCGTGCGCAGGTCGAATTCGCCGGTGAGCGGCGCCGAGGCCCGGGCCTCGGCGGTGATCCGCATGTCGGTGATGCGCACGCGGCTGATGTCGGTGGTCTCGTCGAGCCGCAGCACGACCGTGCGGGTCTTCGCGTCGATCTCCGCCGTGAACCCTTCGCCTTCGCAGCTCAGTACGGCCAGCTCCACCACGGGATAGGGCAGGTTGTTCTCGATGCACGAGCCGCACCATGCGGCCAGTGCCCCGAGCAGCAGCGGAATCAGAAACGACCGTTTCATCGGTTTGCGGCGATCAGTAAACCCACGAGAAATCATCGACATAGATCACGTTGCTCTTGCATCCGACCATGAAGTCGCCGTAGGCGCTCGTGGCGCACGAGATGACCAGCGTGTAGGCACCCGCGGGACGCGTCGTGCGGTCGTAGTATTCGAGCGGCAGTTCGAGGTCGATCATGCGGTCGCCCGTCGAGGCGGCGTCGAGGAAGATCGAACCGTAGGCGATCACCTTGCCCTCCTGTGCGGCATCGGGGCCGTTGAGCGGTTCCCACGTACCGGTGGGCGCCGCGGTGCCCGAGGTCACCTTGTGGCGGCTGTTCCAGTCCACGATGGCCACATAGATACGGGCCACGTCCTGGTCGCCCTCGCCGATGGGGGCGCCTTCATGCATGTTCACGTCCACGATGCCGATCTTCTCGGCGAAGTATTTCAGGTGGAGCGCCGTGGGTCGTGCCGTCCAGTCGTAGGGCTGGCCGAATTCGACCACGCCTTTCGTGAGTCCGTCCTTGTAGAAGATGCCTGAGAGCAGGTTGCCCGCGGCCAGCACGCCCGCGGCCGAGGTCGCCTCCATCTTGGCGCAGTGCGCGCCCTGCGCTCCGAGGAACGTGCTCTGCGTACAGAGCTTCGATGCGAACGAGTTGTTGCCGCTGGCCCAGAACGGCGCCGAGCTGTTCTGCTGCGTGAAGCAGGTCATGTTGCCGTCCTCCATGTCGCCGTTGGTGATGGTCTGCGTGCCGCCGGTGGCGAAGGTGCGCGTGCGCTCCGTGCCGTCGATCGTGACCTTGTATTCGTAGGTGCGGCCGGCGAAGACGCCCGCGGCCGGATCGGGACGGTAGGTCGCATGCTGCGTGTTGGTGCCGTTCGTCCATTCGGGCGTCGCGGTGGCCTCCCACGTGAAGTCGTCGCCCGCGCGGCCTTCGAGCTGCTTCCATGCGCCCTCGGCCGTGCGGTAGGCGAAGTTCACCGCCGCGACGTCGGGATCGGTGACCACGGCGCGGAACGTGGCGGTGTTCGCCCACAGGTCGAAATCC
Source organism: Alistipes sp. (assembly GCA_009774895.1). Lineage (GTDB taxonomy): Bacteria > Bacteroidota > Bacteroidia > Bacteroidales > Rikenellaceae > Alistipes. Next base: position 2,413 of record VSOO01000050.1, read on the forward strand.
TGCGCCGCCACGGGCAGCAGGCCCGGCACGGCGATCGTCGCCATGCCCGTGCCTTCGCCGTTGTCGGTGTCGGTCAGGAAGAACGACAGGTCGTGCAGTCCGGCTTCGCTGTCCGCGAAGAAGGCGGGTTTGATCGTCACGATGCCGTTGTTGGCGTCCGTGGCCGCATACTCCACGCCTGCGGGCAGCGTGGGCGTGAAATCCGTGTCGAACAGGTCGTACGACGTGCCGTTCACGGTCATCGACACGGTGGCCAGCTCCTTGACCGAGGTGACTTTGAACCGTATGTCCGTGTCGCGCAGTCCGACCGTCTCGCTGAGCGGGAAGCCGTCGCCCGCGATGGTGGGCTGGGGGCTGAAGATGATGTTGTCGTAGCGTTCGTTGGGCAGCTCCTCAACCAGCACCGTGAGCGAGAGTGCGCCGTCGGGGGTTTTCGAGAAGCGGAACTTCATGCGGTAGGTCGTCGCCGGCTGCACGTTCTCGATCACGCCCTGCAACTTGCCGATGCCCGTGACGGAGCTCTCGCCGTAGAACGCCCAGCTGAGGTTGGTAACCCCCTCGGGCAGGAGGAAGTAGCCCGTGTCGGGTTCGGCCTGCGGATCGAAGCGCAGGGTCGGCACCTCGGAGATGTCTTCGAGCGAGAAACTCTGGCTGGCGCTCACGTAGGCGTAGGCATATTTGTCGAAGCGGGCGGTGACCGTCTCGTCGAACGACACCTCGGCGCCGATGTTGATCGGCCGGCAGATCACCTCCTCGGTCACCTCCTCGTTGGCCCGGATCGTGAATGCTTTCTCTCCGTGGTAACTCTTGTTCGTGCGGGTGGCCGTGCTGCCGTCGCCCGCCTCTACCGTGATGCGGTAGTCGCCGGCCACCAGGTAGAGGTAGCGGGGCATGGCGTCGAGCGAGGTGTAGCGGCGGATCAGCGCGCCGTCGGCCTTGTAGATGCGGATGAGGATCCGCTCCGTGGGGTCGTATTCGGTGCGGGTGCCTCCGGACTGCGTTTCGATGCGGAAGCTCACGGCGCCGTCGCCTGCGGCGGCTTCGTCCGCATCCTTCGTGCAGGCGCCGGCCGTCAGAAGCAGGCAGCCCAGGATGAGTCGTGCGATTATCTTTTTCATCTCTCTTTTCCGTTTTATTGTGCTACGTCGAACATCAGCGAAGCCTCCTTCGTGCCCGATGCGTCGGTCACTTCGAGCCGGAAGTCGCAGTTGCCCTTGCCCGGCAGCACGCACATGGCGGGAATGAACTCCGTGATGTCGAACGTCATGTCCGTCGCTCCCTCGATGCTGCCGCCGTCCTTGGGCAGGAAGCCCAGCTCGCGCAGACGGTTCTCCATCGCCTCCGACTCGGGATGGATGAGGTCCATTTCCGGTGCGAGGTCGAGGCCTTTCAGCTCGTTGTCGGGCAGCACCTCGCCGCCCAGGATGTAGACCTTGAAGGCCGTGATTCCGGTGGCCGAGGTGATGTGCAGCGCGACTTTGGGCGTCGAGGCCACTGTGATCGTGTGGCGCGTGGTCAGGTCGAACCCGTCGAGTCCCACGATCTGGGGTCCGTCGGTCGATGCGGAGCGGATGACGTCGATGGTCAGCGTCGTGTAGGAGCGTCGGTTCTGGCTGTCGGTCACCACGAATTTCGCCGTGTGCCTGCCTGCGAAGCCATAGAGTTCGTACATGCCCTCGTCGGTGAACTTCACGCTCAGGCGTTGCAGCGCGTCGATATTGACCTCCAGTCGTCGGCCGGCGTCGTTGGCCGGCTGCAGCTGCACGACGCCGCGGGCGTATCGCGCGCTTTCGAGTGCGGCGAGGAAGTCGGGATTGTCCGAGCCGAAGACGCAGTGAGCATCGGCAATGGTCGTGCCGTCCTGCGGCGTGCCGATGATTTTCAGCGGGTGGTTGCTGCGCACGGGGGTGTAGTCGAAGTCGAAGCTGGCCGCCGTGATGCGGAACGGGTCGGTGATGCGGTGGTCGGTGCAGTCGAGCAGCAGCACGGGCGATCCGGGCATGGTGACCTCGTCGTCCACGTCGGGAATCTCCTCCTCGTACACCGCGTAGTCCTTCGACATGACGTCCACCACCAGGGGCGAGTCGTACACCCAGGTCTGCACCGTCACGATGAACTTCACATTGCCCTGGTCGGCATGCTGGATCGAGATGTTGATCTTGCGCCACTGGCCCGCGCGCACGTTGCCGATCTGCTGCGTCATGGTGACGGGCTGGTAGACGGGCGTTTCGCCCTCGCCCTTCACGTTGTAGCGGCCCGTGAGCGTCACGGTCATCTGGTTCGAGGCCTGCGGCGCGCGGAAGTAGGCGGCGCGGGTTTCGTCGCGGCCGAAGACCATGCGGGCGTCGCCGAGCGCCACGGACACCTGCAGGTCGTCCGTGCCGTCGTTCAGAAAGAGGCTCTTCAGGTCGGCCGAAAGCTCCACCGTGGCCTTGATGTTGGAGAGGCTGCACGTCAGGTCGTTCACCGTCGTCGTCTGCTTCTTGATGATGGAGCATTCGGTGGAGCCGGCGTAGCGGGGGGTCTCCCACGCCGCGTCGGGTATCTCCTCGGGCGACTGCGCCGCGATCGTATAGCGGCCCGGGGCCAGCGACAGGGGTTCGGTCATCGCCTTGATGTCGGCGTAGCTGCCCGACCAGGCGACCTCCTGCGTCGCCGTCGTGGAGTTGATCTGCACCAGGTAGGCGCCGTCGGCCTCCGTGGCGGTGCGCGTGGCCGCCTGAGCCGCGAGGTCGCCGTTTTCGAGCGTCTCCACGTCGGTGGTGATGCCGACGTTCATGCCGGCGAGTACGAGGAATCCCTTTTCGTCGGTCGGCACGGGAACGGGTTCGAACTCCATTTTGTCTTTGCCGCAGCCGGCTGCGAGCACCGTTGCTGCGAGCACCGCCGCCAGGCGGATGTTATGTCGGATATTCATGGTCGTAAGCGTTTATACTTCGGGATTGAGTTCGATGATCTTTTCCTCCGTTTCGGTGAAGGTCTCGTCGAAACGGATCACCGGACGTCCGCTGCCGGCCTCGGAGGCCGTGAGCGTCACGGTATGCAGGGTGCAGGGCGCGGTGGTGCCGATCTCCGTTTCGGCGAATTCTACCTCGGTGCCCGTCTGGGCCTTCTCGGCGCGGCCCGAAAGGTAAAGCCGCGTGCCGGGCTTGACGAAGATCAGGTGCGAAGCCGCGGGCGTGAAGCTGAAGGTGTGGTTCGATTCGGTGCGGATCGTAATCACGGGGTCGGCGTAATAGGTGGTGAACCATTCGCCGAAAGCGACCTTGAGCGCCGAGTTGCGCAGCGGCGTGGCGACCGACGCCGTGATGGTGCGCCGCGCCATGATGCGGAAGTCGGTGGTGCCGCCGAAAGCCGCCGCCTTTTCGCCCTCCTGCTCCATGTCGCCGTAGTTGGCCGTGGCGGTGTAGTTGCCCTGGGGCATGAGGGGCGAGTCGTAGTCGCCGAACTGCGGCCACTCGCGGTCGTAGATCTGCGTGGCGCCCAGGTCGTCGGTGTACGACCCCGTGATGCGCAGCGAGAAGTGGTTGCCGTTGGGGATGACGGCGGCGGGCAGCTCCACCGTGGCGCGGGTCTGGGCATCGACCGCCGTTACGGTCGCTATGTCGAGCCGCAGGGTGCCGCAGCCGCTCTCCCCGGCGGATTCTGCGGTCCCGGTGTCGCAGGCCGCGAGGGCCAGGGCGCCGGCCGCTGCGACGAACAGATGAAAGATGTGTTTCATATAGGTGCGTTTTACTTTATTTCCTTGCCGAGCGATATTCTGATGTTGTCGATGAACAGGTAGTAGGTCCGGTAATCGAACGCGCCGCCTCCGCTGCCGTAGTCGATCAGCCACGAGGGGCGGCTGTCGGCATTGACCTGGCCGGGGAGCGTCGTGTAGCTCAGCCGCGTGGCGATGCGGTCGTATCCTCCGTCGGTCGGGGGCGTGAAGTCGGCCGTGCGCGTGGTCAGGCCGTCGTCGTACGTCAGGTTGGTGTTCGCGTCGTCGTCCGAGAATCCGAACGTGCAGGTGCAGGTGCTGCCTTTCGACTGATAGCCGTCGATGTAGAATTCGACCGTGACGGCGACCTCGCCGGCGTCCGCCTTCAGTCCGCTCAGAGGAGGCGCCGTCATGCGGCCGCGCCATTGGCGCAGTCCGTGCACGCTGGAGATCTTCACGGCCCGGCCCGACTGGCTGCCGATGCGCTGGCCGCTCCATGCGTCGGTCAGCCCCATGAATCCGAGTCCCGTGGCGCTGTTGCTGGCCGATGTGCTCGCGCCGCCGGCTTCCACGTTGTGCTCGCTGCCGTTCACGCCGCCGAAGTCCTCCTCGAAGAGGTAGGGCACGGTCATGCTCACGGTGTTGGCCGCTTCGGCCCGCAGGGTGTGGGGCAGCACGACGGTGCGTCCTTCGAGCAGTGCGTGCTGCGATTCGTAGTCGATGGTCAGGGTGCGGTTTTCGAGCGCGGCGGCGGGGTGCGTGTCGGCGTATACGGGAACGCGGAACTGTCCGTCGGCATTGCGCGAGGCGGTGAATTCCGTGGCGTCCTCGGCGCCGAAGGGCTGGACGAAGAGGGCATCGGGGGCCGTCAGGCGGATGCGCGTCAGTGCCTCGCCCAGGTGGTTGGCCGCCTCGGTGAAGTCGAGGTAGGTCAGGGGGCGCGGGGCGGGCACGGTCAGCGACACGGGCGTCGTGTGGCCCGCTTCGAGCGTGCGCGCGAGGGGTGCGGCGATGGTGCCGGTCTGGTAGCCGCGCGAGTCGTAGGCGCGGAATACGATGTCGCCGTCGATCGGTCCGGGGGCGATGAACGCCCAGGCGTAGACGCCCTCGGCGTCGGTCATGCCCGTGCCGGGCAGGTCGAGCACGAGGGTGCTGGTGCCGTTCGCGAGCACCGGTTCGGGCGACGGGGAGGCCGCATCGAACGTGAGGTCGCCGGCCACGGGGCGGGGAAAGGTGATTTCGAGGCGTTTTACCGGGCGGCCCAGGAGGTTGCGGCCGGCCGGTATCTCGATGCGCACGGCGTGGCACAGGTGCCGGAAGTCGAGCGACATGGACTCGTGGGGGTTCTCGTCGAGCGCGGGGCCCGAGGTCGCGGCGTGCATGATGTCGCACGCGCCGTCGTAGGTGCCGTGCTGCGTGGACGGCAGGCGGTAGGTCACCTGCGTGCCGCTGACCGATGCCGGCACAGGGTAGACGGCATGATAGCGGTAGCTGCCCGCGGGCATGGGCGAGGAGAGCGTGGACGAGAAGTCGGCCGCCGAGTAGACGCCACGGTAGGCGTAGAGCCCGAAGGTCTGGGCGCTGAGTACGTACGACGCGCCGTCGTGCGCCCAGAGCGCGATGCGGTCGTCGGGCGACCAGCGGGCGGTGCGTCCGTCCTCGTCGAGCGCCGTGCGCGTGGCGCTGCGTGCCGCGGTGAGCGCCACGCGGTACCCCTCGGCGGGGCCGGGTGCCGGGTCGGCGTCGGGGGACGTCGTGCAGGCCGTGGCGAGCAGCAGCAGAAACGGTGCGATGGTGCGGAATGTCATATGTTCGGGTTGCTCTTTGCTTGATTTTCCGAAACAAAAGTAGCGAAACCTGCTCTTTATAAGAAATATTTTCAACGAAACGCCGAAAGTTCACAACGAAACCGCCCTCGGGCGGCTTCTCGGGGCCGTTGCGGCGCGTGGAGGCGGGTCGTGTGCAAAAGCGGCCTGTCGATGATGAAAATTCGGCCGTTCGTGGAATAGTGTTGGATATTTTTTTATTATTTCCTTACCTTTGTTCCGTATTTCCGCGTGTCGGTTCCGCGGATCATCACGACCCAGAATGCGAATCCCGAAGATCGGTAACATAGTGTGCGCCCTGCTCCTCGTGCTGGCGGGCGCGGAAGCCGCGGCGCAGGTGCCCGACGGCGGCGACGCGCGCACCGTCAATGAACGGCGCGCCGAGCGCGGCCTGACCGCCGTGGGCAACGTTTTCGTGCCCAAGGGCCAGTGGGTGCTGGGCGCCAACGCCTCCTATTCGACGCACACGAACGACAAGTACACTTTTCTGATTATCGAGGGCATCGAGTCCGACGGCTACACCTTCCGCGTGAGCCCCCTGCTGGCCTATGCCGTGACCGACAACATGGCCGTCGGCCTGCGCGGATCCTATGCGCGCACCAACCTCGCGGTCGATCGCGCGCAGATGAAGTTCGGCGACGACGAGTCGGGAACCTCCATCGGGGTGACCGACTACAAGTCGGTGAAACACTCCTATACGGTGGCGGCCTGCTGGCGCCAGTACATCCCCCTGGGCGCGAGCAAGCGTTTCGCCATCTTCACCGAGGTGCAGCTCGGCGCCGGAGGCACCGAGTCGGTCTTCGCCTCGGGGCAGCCCGTGAAAGGCACCTACGAGGAGGGCTACACGCTCTCGCTGGGCGTGCAGCCCGGGTTGCTGGCCTTCGCGACGAACAACATGGCCATCGAGGTCAGCGTGGGCGTCATGGGCATCTCCTTTACCGACGTCAGGCAGGTCCACAACCAGGTTTCGGTGGGGCGCCGCCGGTCGAGCAACATGAATTTCAAGGTCAATATCTTCTCCATCGGAGTGGGTGCGGCGTTTTATCTGTAAACGGTACGGCGATGAAAAAACGGATGCTACATATGGCGTTTCTGCTCTCGCTCGCCGCGGGCGCGGCGACGGCGGCCCCTGCGCCGGAGTTTGCGGCCCGATACGCCGATGGCCGCGGTGTCGCCGCGGCCGCAGCGGTCGGAGCCCGGCCCCTTGCGGCTGCGGAGACGTCGGAGGCCGAAGGGGTGCCTGCGGCCGGGGAGCGCACGGCGTGCGATGTCCTGGCGCTGGTCGATGCGTCCGGGACCGGCGTGCGCGCCTCCGCGTGCGGTCCGGGGGCTGCGGCCGCACAGGAGCGGGCCGCTGCGAAGCGGCTTTTCCTGCCTATGCGCCGGGGCATCTACCGCGGCATCGACCAGGGCCGGTTCGCTT
>VSOO01000051.1 GCA_009774895.1 Alistipes sp.
CGAACCGATCGCCGCCTCTGCCAAGGCTGACGAGCTCGACCCGAAGAGCGCCCCGACAGTCAAGGACGGTCTGAAGCAGATCAGCGACTTCTGCTCGCAGGTGGGCAACTCGCACCTCGACCTGGGCAACTCGAAACTGGCGGCCGAGGCCTATGCCAAGGCGTATGAAGCGCAGTCCGTACCCGCTTTCGGCGGTGCCGACCCCGAGCTGCTCTTCTATGCCGGCTACCTGGAGACGGTGAACGGCGCCAACGACCCCGCGTCGTTCGTGCTCGGCGCCGACTACCTGAAGCGCGCCATCGAGCAGGGCTACGACGGCGAGGACGGCGTGTCGTACTACTACCTGTTCCACTGCTACTACGGCCAGAAGGATGCGGACCGCGCGAACCTTCAGAAAGCCAAGCAGGCCCTGCTGGACGGCATGGCCAAGTATCCGCAGAGCGAGCGTCTGATCGACGGTCTGATGTCGCTCTACACGGCCGAGGAGGGCGTGGGCGACCCCGCCGATCTGATCGCGATGATCGAGGAGGCCATCGCCCGCGATCCCCAGAACGTGGACATGTGGTTCGGCCGCGGCCGCATCTACGCCGCACTGAAGAACCACGACGAGTGCATCGCCTCGTTCCGCCGCGTCACGGAGCTCAATCCCGAAGGCTTCGACGGCTGGTTCTGGACCGGCTGGTTCCACATCGAGAAGGGCAATGCGCTCAACGACGCCATTAAGGAGAAGCCCTGGACGGGCGAGGCGGCCTACAACGAGGAGCTGAAGGCCGTGAACGCCGTCTACATGCAGGCCGTGCCCTGGCTGGAGAAGGCCCTGGAGCTGAAGCCCGACGACCTGAATACGGTCGATTACCTCAAGTCGCTCAGCTTCCGTCTGCGCGACGAGGAGGGCATGATGGACAAGTACAACAAGTACAACGCGCTGCTCCAGTCGTTGCAGCAGTAAGCAGCGACGGCGCGGCGACCGCGACCGAGGCGCACCCTTTGCGGGGTGCGCCTTTTTCGTGCGTCCGGCGATGAAGAAATCCGTCCGTCGAATTGCCATTTTTGCGGAAGCGCCGTATCTTTGCCTCCAAATCGTAGACGGACCATGAAGATGAACCGGGAAATATTGCGGATCGCCATTCCGAACATCGTATCGAACATCACCGTGCCCCTCATGGGCATCGTGAGCACGGCCATCGCCGGACACTGGGGCGAGGACTCCGCGGCCACGATCGGAGCGCTGGCCATCGGCGTCTCCATTTTCAACTTCATCTACTGGAACTGCTCGTTCGTGCGCATGGGCACGAGCGGACTCACGGCCCAGGCTTTCGGTGCGGGCGACTTCCGCGAATGCACCAACATGCTGGTCCGCGCGCTCTCCGTGGCCGCAGTCATGGGTCTGCTGATGGTGGTGCTGCAATATCCGCTGGGTGAAGCGGCCCTGTGGGCCATGAACGGCGGCCCCATGACGCGCGACTACTACTACGCCCGCATCTGGGCCGTGCCCGCCGGCATCCTGCTCTTCGGCTTCAACGGCTGGTTCAACGGCATGCAGAATGCCGTGATCCCGATGTGCACGGCCATTGCGGTCAATGTCGTCCACATCCTGTGCAGCCTGTGGTTCGCCTTCGGCTTCGACATGGGCATCGTGGGCATCGCCTACGGCTCGGTCATCGCCCAGTACGTGGGCGTGGCGCTCTCGGCCCTGCTGCTGTGGGCGCGCTACCGCCGTGTCCTCACCCGCATCGACTGGCGCGAGGTCCTCGACCTGGCGCCGCTGCGCAATTTCTTCGTCATCAACCGCGACATCATCCTGCGCACGCTCTGCATCGTTGCGGTCTACACCTTCTTCACGGGCGCCTCGGCCCGCATGGACGACCCGGCGCTGCTGGCCGTCAATACGCTGCTGCTCCAGATGTTCACGCTCTTCTCCTACATGAACGACGGCTTCGCCTTCGCCGCCGAGGCGCTCACGGGCCGTTTCATCGGCGCACGCGACGAGGGGGCGCTGCGCGACTGCCTGAAGAAATGCATCCTGTGGGGTACGGCCGTGTCGGTGGCTTTCGTCGGCATCTACCTGGGGTGGTGGCGCGAGCTGGTCGCCGTCTTCGTGGACGACGATGCGCCCAACGCCGCCGCGATCTTCGAGCTGGCCCGCCGCTACATCGGCTGGATCATCATGATCCCCGTCGCCAGCGCCATGCCTTTCATCATGGACGGCATCATGGTCGGCGCCACCCACACGCGCATCATGCGCGACTCGATGTTCTGGTCCACGGCGGCCTATTTCGGCATCTACTACGCGTTCTACGGACTCATCGGCAACAACGCCCTCTGGCTCGCCTTCACGCTCTACATGTTCCTGCGCGGCGTCCTCCAGTTCTTCATGACCCGCCGTCTGAGCGTCATCTACGCCAAGGCGCGGTAGCGGGCTGCGGTTCCGCTTGCGGCGCCCCGGTCCATGAAGTTTTACCGCACGCAGTGCTGCGCCGCGCACCCGAAACCCGGAAAATCGTACTTTCTCGGGAATTCGGCGACGCACGGCGCCGTAATCCGGAAAAAAGGATTACCTTTGTCACGTCATGACCGGAGCGCAGCGAGTGCGCTGCCGGAATAATAAAAATCAATCTATGAAAGAATTCAAAAACGACTCGGCCTCGGCCGTTGCGCGGTTCGGCCGCGACCGGCGGACGCACACCGCAGACGGTGCGTCGGAACATGCCGAGCGTCATCCGCGCTCGCAGCGCGAGGCTGCCGGTTCGGATCGCACGCCCTACGCGGGCAAACGCGCTTCGTTCAATCCCAACTTCACGGCGGACAACCGTCCGGTTCGCGAGGACCGTCCGCAGCGCAACTACGAGGATCGCCGCTCCTATGGCGACAAACCGGCATACGACCGTCCCCGCCGCAGCTTCGGCGACAAGCCGCGCGGCTACGACAACCGTTCCGGAAAATTCGGCAAGCCGGGTGCGGGCCGTCCGGACCGTGCGGGCAAGCCGTCGGGGGATTATCCCCGCTACAATCCGGCCCGTCAGACGGGCGAGATGCGTCTGAACCGCTTCATCGCGCAGTCGGGCATCTGCTCGCGCCGCGAGGCCGACGACTTCATCCTGGCCGGCCTGGTATCGGTGAACGGCACGATCGTGACGGAGCTCGGCACGAAGGTGCTGCCCACCGACGAGGTGAAGTTCAACGACAGCCGCGTGCAGGGCGAAAAGAAGGTCTATCTGGTGCTCAACAAGCCGAAGGGCTACGTGACCTCGCTCGAAGATCCGCATGCGGACAAAACCGTGTCGGAGCTGGTGAAGGACGCCTGCACGGAGCGCGTCTATCCCGTGGGTCGTCTTGACAAAAACAGCGTGGGTCTGTTGCTCTTCACCAACGACGGCGACCTGACCAAGCAGCTCACGCACCCCTCCTACAAGAAGAAGAAGATCTACCAGGCGACGCTCGACAAGGCGCTCGAACGGGCCGACATGGAGGCCATCGCGCAGGGCATCACGCTGGAGGACGGCGAGATCTATGCCGATGAAATCGCCTACGTGAAGGACGACAAGAAGGAGATCGGCATCGAGATCCACTCGGGCCGCAACCGCATCGTGCGCCGTATTTTCGAGCACCTCGGCTACAAGGTGATGAAACTCGACCGCGTATACTACGCCGGTCTTACGAAAAAGAACCTCAAACGGGGCGACTGGCGCTTCCTCACGCGCGAGGAGGTCGAGCGCCTCAAGTCGGGACAGTACGAATAGTCCCGCGGCTCTCGGGCATGCCGGTCCGCAGCAGCAGCGGCGCCCGTGCCCGGAAACGGTAAAGGGAAGTCTTCCGTAGCGGAAGACTTCCCTTTTTTCCTGCGCGTTCCGGCGAATCCGGCTGCGGCAGCCCCGTTACGCATCAAACCGGGGCTTCCTGAATGAAACTCCCGGCATGTCACCATGCCGGGAGCCTTTTATTCGTGCACGGCGCGGTACCACGCCGTGCGGCGGTTCTCCTCGGTGTACTGCGTGCTGGGCTCGCTGACCGACACGCCCGAGTAGCGTTCCACCGGCATGTGCACGCCGCCGTAACCGGTGTAGAACGACGGCGTGTGGAGCCGTGCGGCGGGCGGGAACGTGAGGTCGAACTGCTTTTCGAACTCCGCCAGCAGCGCCTCGTCCGCGCATACGGTGCGGATGAAGTCGCCCAGGTCGTAAAAGAGGTGCGGACGCAGCCCCTCGTATACCTGCAACGCTTCGGGATCGTAGTCGCGGAGTGCGGTGCCGTTGATGCGGCGCACGACCTCCGCGAGGGCTTCGAGCTGCGCGCAGTCGGCCATCGCGATGCATCCCGATTGCTCGGTGAGGTGCGTGGTGGAGTAGAAGTCGCAGAACGACCGGCACAGCGCCTCCAGGTCGTGCTCGCGACCGTTGTTGCGGAACAGCGTGGGAATCGAGAGGTCGTAGGGATAGCCGTAGATCATCACCTCGCAGGGCGATCCGACGATGTAGTCGGTGCTGTTGCGCAGGTCGTAAAGCGTCTCGATCGACGACATGAAGCAGGCGTCGAACACGAGGTAGTCGAACCGTGCGTCCGCGGCGTCGAGGGCCTCCGCAAGTTCGGGAATGGCCATCGTCGCGCCGTTGTCGGCGCCGAATCCGCGGGTCTGGGGCACACCCTCCGTCTTCTGCCAGTAGGGGTGGGGGATCGGTTCGCCGTCCGCACCGCAGGCAAAGGAGGTGAGCGTGGAGTAGGGTGCCCAGGCCGTGCCGTGCGATCCGAGAATCAGACCGTAGCTTTCGGCCGGAGCCAGCGCCAGCATGTCGTTCAGGATGCGGGTCATCGTGGCGCGGTCGGTGGTTTTCAGCGTCTCGTCGTACTCTTTCAGACCGATGCGTGCCGTCATGGCGGTAAGACGGTCGTAGAAGAGCTCGATGATCTCTGCGCTCGCCGTGCCGGTCTGACGGAACACGAGGATGCGGCCCTCGCCGGGCGTATCCTCGTCGATGCCCCGCAGCATATTGACGATGTTGCGTTCGAACGCCGACACGAGGTTTCCGCGGCCGGCCAGGTAGACGAGGAGTGTCTGCGCCGCCGTACCCGACGACTGGAGGATGCGCACCTCCGTGCCGCGGGCGTTGCCCGCCGTGAGGCGGAAGTTCACCTTGCCGAGCGTAATTCGGTCGCGGTGCGCGTTGTTCGCGGCGGCGGTCACCGTCACCTTCGTCTTGCCGGCGCCGCCCTCCGAGGGCGTCAGGGTGAATCCCGACCCTTCGGTCACCTCGGCGATCCAGGGGGCCGGCGCATCGACCGTCAGCACGGCGCTGCCGAGCTCCTGTCCGGGCAGCACGACGCGTTCCGACGACACCTCGACCGTCAGTTCCGAGCCGCCGCCGATGTCCTTGGACTCGGTGCAGGCGCCCGTCGCGAGGAGCGCCGCCAGTAAAAAGCAATGCAGTATGCGTTTCATCATTCGTTATTTGTATTCTCTGGGTTTTAGGTTGTTGAACTGCCACGTCCGGTCCCGCTTGTAGGTGTATCCCTCGGGTTTGTGGCGGTATATGCGACTGAAATCGAAATAGTATCCCTTGATTTTGCGGTCCTCGCGCTGCACCGGCGCCATGAGAGGCACATACTCCGTCGTGCGGCTCACGATGCGGCTCTTGCCCGGCACGAGCTCCGCGGCCGCGAGCAGGTCGAGGGCGTGGTCGAACATGAGGATGTGGCGCGGCGACCGCTCGGTGAGTCCGTCGCCCGACGCCTCGATGGTCTCCAGCACCTTGTTCATGCGGTCGTAGTACGCTTTTTCCTGCACCTCGTCGCCCAGGGCTCCGTAGGCGAATGCCAGGAGGTTGAGCACCTTCGGGCTGAACGGATCGCGTTCGAGCGACTCCAGTCCGGCCGCGAGCAGCGCTTCGAGGTCCTCCACGCGGGGTTTCTCGGGGTTGATGGACGACGCGAGCAGCAGCGTGCGGTCGAGCGCGTCGTTGGTTTCGAGCGGCCGGTATTCGTCGCGGTAGGCATAGCCGTAGTAGAGATACCGGTAGTCGTCGGCCGTGAGCGCGGTGTCGCCCGTCCTGTAACGCAACAGCAGGTTGGGGTAGTAGTAGGGCGACGAAGCCGCGGTCGTGCGGTCGAGGATGTCCTGCTCGTCGGGCGCCCGGGCCCAGGCGCCGCGCGGCAGCAGGAGGTGAAGCCAGCGTAGTGTTTTGATGTGGTAAATAGTAGGTTTTGCTCGGTATAACGCGAAATCAGCGCAAATCGTATCGACCGATCAGTTCGCGCATCCGTTCGCGCAGCTCGGGCGACGCCTCGACCAGCGGCAGACGCAGCGTGGGGCCGATGCGCCCCATGAGCGCGAGGGCGCACTTCACGCCCGTGGGGTTGCCCTCGGCGAAGAGCGCGCGGATGGCCTCGTCGAGCTGCGCCGACTCCTGCGATGCGGCTTCGAACTCGCCCGCCTTGGCCAGGTTCATGCAGTGCATGAACTTGCGCGGGAACGCGTTGGCCGCTACCGAGATCACGCCGTCGCCGCCGCGACGCATGAGCTCCACGGCGATGGCGTCGTCGCCCGACAGCACCAGGAAGTCCTTCGGACGGCGGTCGATGATCCGCTGCATCTGTTCGAGGTTGCCCGAAGCCTCCTTGATGCCGATGACGTTCGGGAAGTCCCCGGCGATGCGCAGCGTGGTCTCCGCCGCCATGTTCACGCCCGAGCGTCCCGGAATGTTGTAGAGGATCACCGGCAGCGGCGAGTGCTCCGATACGGTGCGGAAATGCTGGTAGAGCCCCTCCTGCGACGGTTTGTTGTAGTAGGGCGTGACGCTCAGAATGGCGTCGGCGCCCCGCAGGTCGAACTCGCGCAGCTGATCGAGCACCTCGGAGGTCGAGTTGCCGCCTACGCCCATGACGAGCGGCACGCGGCCGGCGATGTGGTTGGTGATGAACATGGCGATGACGGCGCGTTCGGGCATGTAGAGCGTGGGGGTCTCGGCCGTCGTGCCGAGCGCCACGATGTAGTCCACGCCGCCCTCGATCACGTAGTCGATCATGCGGCCCAGGGCCTCGTAATCCACGCGTCCCTCGCGCGTGAAAGGGGTAATCATTGCGGCGCCCACGCCGCTCAGTTTGTGGTTGATCATGGTTATCTTCGTTTTTCGACTGTATCGTCGGTTCCTGTACCCTGTTTTTGCGTCCGCGCCGCTCAGAAAAGCGTACCCTGTGCGGGCGCGTCGTGCCGCTCCGGCCCGGCATCGCCGGCCTCCGCATCCGCCGCGGTCAGGGGTGCACCGCCCCCCGCGAGCTCTTCGAACTCCTCCTCGGTGAGGATGCGTATGCCCAGCTTCTCCGCTTTCTTGAGCTTCGCGGGGCCCATCTTCGCACCGGCGACCAGGTAATCCGCGTTGGCCGACACGGCCGCGAGGTTGCGTCCGCCGTGGCGCTCGATCAGCTCTTTCAACTCGTCGCGGCTGTGACGCGCGAAAGTGCCCGAGATGACGAAGCTCAGCCCGCACAGCCGTTCCGAGGCCAGCGCCTTCTCCTCCTCCTCGGTGCGGATGCCCGCCGCGCGCAGACGGCGGATGATCGTGCGGTTCGTCTCGTCGGCGAAATACTCCGCGATGGCGTCGGCGATGCGCTCGCCCACCTCCTCGGCTTCGGTCAGCTCCTCGCGCGAGGCCGCCATCACGGCGTCGAGCGAACGGAAGTGCGCGGCCAGGTATTTGGCCGTGGTCTCGCCCACGAAGCGTATGCCGAGCGCGAAGAGCACGCGGCGGAAAGGCACCTCGGTCGATCGGCGGATCGACCGCACGATATTCTCGGCCGACTTGTCGCCGAGACGGGGCAGGCACGCGAGCTGCTCGGCCCTCAGGTCGTAGAGGTCGGCCGCGTCGCGCACCAGGCCGCTTTCGAAGAGCAGCTCGACCGTCTCCTCGCCCAGACCGTCGATGTCCATGGCCTTGCGGCGGATGAAGTGGACGATGCGGCCCAGGATCTGCGGACGGCAGCCGCTCTGGTTCGGACAGTAGTGCTTGGCCTCGCCCTCGTAGCGCACGAGCGGCGTGCCGCACTCAGGACAGCGGTCGATGTATTCGAACGGGCGGCTGTCCGCAGGACGCTGCGACAGCTCCACACCCGTGATTTTCGGTATGATCTCGCCCCCCTTTTCGACATAGACCATGTCGCCGGGACGGATGTCCAGCAGCGCCATCTGCTCGGCGTTGTGGAGCGTGGCGCGCCGCACGGTGGTGCCCGCGAGCTGCACCGGTTCGAGGTTGGCCACCGGAGTCACGGCCCCCGTGCGTCCGACCTGGAAATCGACGCCCGTGAGGCGCGTCAGCGCCTGCTCGGCCTTGAACTTGTAGGCCACGGCCCACTTGGGCGCCTTGGCCGTGGTGCCCAGCGCGCGGCGTACGTCGTAGCGGTTCACCTTGATTACCACGCCGTCCGTGGCATAGGGCAGCGTCCGGCGCTGCTCGTCCCACAGCGCGATGTATTCGTCGATCCGGGCCGTGTCGCGACAGATGCGCATGGCGTCCGAAATGCGGAAACCCCACTCCCGGGCCTTGCGGAGGTTCTCCCAGTGGGAGTCGTAGGGCAGGGCGTCGCCCGCCATCTGGTACAGCACGCAGTCCAGACCGCGGCGGGCCACCTCGGCCGAGGCCTGCAACTTGAGCGTGCCGGCCGCGGCGTTGCGCGGATTGGCGAACAGCGCCTCGCCCGCGGCTTCGCGTTCGGCGTTGAGCCGGTCGAACGAGGCGTAGGGCATGAGGATTTCACCCCGGATTTCGAAGTAGTCGGGCCAGTCGTCGCCGTCGAGCCGCAGGGGCACCGAGCGGATCGTGCGCACGTTGGCCGTCACATCGTCGCCCTGCGTGCCGTCGCCCCGCGTCACGGCGCGCACGAGGCGTCCGTGTTCGTAGGTGAGCGATATGGCCGTGCCGTCGAACTTCAGCTCGCACACGTATTCGGTCGGCCCAACCTCCCTTTCGATGCGGGCGACGAATTCGTGGAGTTCGTCGGGCGAGTAGGTGTTGCCCAGCGAGAGCATCGGGAATCGGTGGCGCACGCTGCGGAACTCCGACGTGATGTCGCTGCCCACGCGCACCGTGGGCGAGTCGGGATCGGCGTATTCGGGGTGTTCGCGCTCCAGCTCCGCCAGCTCGCGCATCAGCGCGTCGAACTCGAAGTCGGAGATTTCGGGAGCGTTCTCCACATAGTATTTGCGGTTGTGGCGATGGAGCTGGCGTCGGAGCTCCTCGATCCTTTCGCGTATCATTCTTCCTTTCGATATTTAGGGTAAAGGTACATATTTTGTTTCGAACATCCTCGCAAAACGCAAACAATAGAAAAAAAATTTACGGATTTGGCGCGATATGCAAATTT